>JBQCGE010000688.1:0-5369 GCA_051955955.1 Verrucomicrobiota bacterium | reverse complement strand
GAGTTGGAATGGGGCAGCTTTGTTTCAGAGCTGCCCATCAAAGTCTCCATACCGCGACCGAATCGCGGAGCTTTAGGCGATGCGGACGGAGTTTGAGCGGGAGTTCCGTTATCGGTTCCAGCTACACGATCTCCGGCGAGACGGTTGCCCAGGCCTTTGCCCAAGGCATTGCCGTTTCCCTCCGGAGCCGAGCGGTTGGACATGACCCTGGCGGATTAACCGCGTTTAAGCCGTTGTGTAAACCGGGCCATGCGTTCGCAAGCGACTTGAATCTGTTCGAGCGAGGTGGCGAAGCAGCAGCGGATGAAACCTTCGCCGCTTTCACCGAAGGCGCTGCCGGGAACACAGGCGACTTTCTCCTCCTTGAGGAGGCGAGTGGCAAAATCTTTTGAATCCAGGCCAGTGGCGGTGATGCTGGGAAAGGCGTAGAAGGAGCCGCGGGGCAAGTGGCATTGCAAGCCCATTTGATTGAGGGCATTGACGATAAAATTGCGGCGGGCTTTGTATTGTTCGCGCATTTCGATGGTGTCCGGCTCCCCATGGTTCAATGCTTCGATGGCCGCTTCCTGGCTGATGATGCTGGCGCAGAGCATTGAATATTGATGGACGCGCATCATCGCCTCAATCAATTCAACGGGGCCACAGGCATAACCGATGCGGAAACCGGTCATGGCGTAAGCTTTTGAAAAGCCATGAAGGAAGATGGTTCGCTCTTTGATGCCAGGCAGGGAGGCAATGCTCACGTGCTGACCTTCGAAAGTCAGTTCCGAATAAATTTCGTCGGTAATGACGAGGAGATTATGCTTAAGGACAACTTCCGCGATTTTGAGCAACTCGGTGCGGGTCATTGTGCCGCCGGTTGGATTGGTGGGGAAGTTGAGCATCACCGCCTTGGTGCGCGGGGTGATGGCTGCCTGGATAGCTTCGGCTGTGACGGCGAATCCGTTCTCCGCTTTGCAAGCGACAGGGACGGCCTTGCCGTGGGTAAGAACGACGCTTGGGGAGTAGCTTACGTAGCAAGGTTCGTGGAAAATCACTTCGTCGCCGGGATTGCAGATCGCGCGAAGAGCAATATCGAGCGCTTCACTTACGCCGACGGTGACGAGGATTTGATCTTTGGGATCGTAAGAAATGCCAAAGTTTTTTTCGACATTGGCGCTGATCGCTTCACGGAGGCGAAGCAGGCCAAGGTTGGAGGTGTAAGTGGTCCTACCGCGTTCGAGGGCGTAAATGGCAGCTTCACGAATGTGCCATGGAGTGACGAAATCCGGTTCGCCCACACCGAGCGAGATCACTCCAGCAGTGTTTTGGACGAGGTCGAAAAATTCGCGAATACCGGAGCGGGGAATTCCGCGGACGTGGTCCGCGATAAAGGACTGAGCCTGAAAACGAGGAGCCATGGCTTATGAAGGTTGAGATGAATGGGTGTGAACGTGACCCGCGCCAAAAGCGACGGCAGCCGTGGCCTCAGCATGAAAATGTGAGTTGGTGGGCTGGTTGGTCACGATTTTAGCGTATTTGTTCATAAGCTTAGGTTAAACAGAATAAGAAGGGGTGAGATGGAAAGCAAATTCCAAACTCAGGAAAAAATCAGGCCGCGGCCTTGTTTTCCTTGCGGCGGACGAGAGGCTTGACTTCGTCGCGAACGACGCCCCGAGTGATTTTGACGGAGGCAATATCCTCGCTGCTGGGGATTTCGTACATCACATCCAGCATAAGCTTTTCGAGAATGCCGCGAAGGGCGCGGGCGCCGGTGCCTTTTTTGATCGCCTGGGAGGCGAGTTCGGCAATGGCATCCTTGGAAAACTCGAGATCGACGCCGTCCAACGCGAGCAACTTTGAGTATTGCTTGGTGAGTGCGTTTTTCGGGTCGGTCAAAATCTGGCAGAGCTGTTCCTCAGTCAATTCATCGAGGACAGTGACCATGGGGAGGCGGCCGATAAATTCTGGAATGAAACCATAGGCGAGCAAGTCTTCCGGCTCGACATAATGGAGAGTGCCGCGGTTGCCATCCGCCAGAGTGGGGCCTTCATCCGCCATGTTAAAGCCCATCACACGATGGCCGACACGCCGTTGGACCGTTTTATCAAGGCCAACGAATGCGCCGCCGCAAATGAAAAGGATATTGGTGGTATCGACGCGGATATATTCCTGCTGAGGATGTTTACGGCCGCCCTGAGGAGGGACGTTGCAGATCGTTCCCTCGAGGATTTTGAGGAGCGCTTGTTGAACGCCTTCACCGGAGACATCGCGGGTGATGGAAACGTTTTCGGTTTTACGAGCGATCTTGTCGATTTCGTCGATGTAAACGATCCCCATCTGGGCGCGTTTCACATCGTAATCCGCATTTTGGAGGAGGCGGAGGACGATATTCTCGACATCTTCACCTACGTAACCGGCTTCGGTGAGTGTGGTGGCATCGGCAATGGCGAACGGAACATCCAGGATTTTGGCAAGGGTACGGGCAAGAAGCGTTTTGCCTGAGCCCGTCGGCCCAATCAGGAGGATATTGCTTTTCTCAATCTCCACCTCATTGTGCCGGTCGGAGATGCCTTCGCTTTTCAGGTTGCGAATGCAGGGACCGCCTTCGCAGCTTGAAATGCGTTTGTAATGATTATGGACGGCAACAGAAAGTGTCTTCTTCGCCTGGTCCTGGCCGATGCAAAAATTATCTAGCTGGCGACGGATCTCCGCGGGTTTGAGCAGGTTGACGCGCGGAGCGTTCTTTTTGCTTTCGGTGCGGATTTCCTTGTCGAGAACGTTTTTGCAAACGAGGACGCAATTATCGCAGATATAAACTCCAGGCCCCTGGATCAGCTTCTTTACCTCCGCGTGGGATTTGCCGCAAAAACTGCACAGGGTTATTTGAGTGGGTCGCGCCATGGAATTTCGATCTCTATTCTTTCAGATAATTGCGGTTTGTAAAATGGATTGTTTAGACCGGGGCAGGGCCTTCCTTATCGAGCTTCTCACCCTCTTCCTTATCGGCAGTTGTGAGGGCGGGGATTTCCTTGCGGGACTGGACGACCTCATCGACTAGACCGTAGTTCTTTGCTTCGTCCGCGCTCATGAAATTATCGCGATCGCAATCGCGCTCGACCTGATCGACCGGTTTGCCAGTGTGCCTGGAAATGATCTGGTTGAGGCGCTGCTTGAGCTTGAGCATGTATTTGACGCGAATTTCGACATCGCTCGCCTGACCTTCGGCGCCGCCGAGGACCTGGTGGATCATGATGTTGGCATTGGGGAGAGCGTAGCGCTTACCTTTGGAGCCTGCACAAAGCAGGACGGCACCCATACTGGCGGCCTGGCCGATGCAGTAGGTATTCACATCGCAAGTGAGGAACTGCATGGTGTCATAAATGGCGAGGCCAGCAGTGACGCTGCCACCGGGAGAATTGATATAGAAATGGATGTCCTTTTTCGGATCGGCCATTTGCAGGAAGAGCAACTGGGCAATGATCAGATTCGCGATTTGATCATCGACGGGATAGCCCAGAAACACGATACGGTCGATTAACAAACGCGAGTAAATATCATACTGGCGTTCTCCTCTTCCGGTCTGTTCCACCACGATGGGCACTAAGGCATTTTGCATTTCTATTTTTCTTCCCTTTCTGATGAACGCAAGCTAACGAACGGGTCTGATAGCGTCAAGAGATGCAGCCCTGATTCGGGGGAGATTCGCATAACTTCTCGCGACAAATCCGCGCGGTGTTAGAGGAAGGAAAAAATTTGTCAAATTGCACCGAGGGTTCATTTGACGTAATTCTTCTGACGAAATGAACCAGCACCCAGGCAGCTCCGAGCGGCCGAAATATTCATCTTCGCAAAGGGACGCTAATGCTCTCGTGACAGCACCCGAAGGACTCACGAGTGGCGCGCCCATTCCAAAGCTCACCCGAGACCAACCGGGCAGCGGCGAACGCATTTTCCTCGAGGGACCGCGCCCGCGGTTGGATGAATTCTGGACCTTGCTGAAGGTGGTGTGGGATTTCCTGCGAGGGTTCCGGGTGCTGCACTTTGTGGGGCCCTGCGTAACGGTTTTTGGTTCTGCGCGGTTCCGTGAGGATAACGAGCATTACAAAAAAGCGCGTGAGATGGGGAAAGCTATTTCGGATCTGGGATTTACGGTGCTGACAGGGGGTGGGCCAGGAATCATGGAAGCAGCCAATCGCGGAGCGCGCGAGTCGGGCGGGCGCTCGGTGGGTTGTAACATCAAGCTGCCGCACGAGCAGGACCCGAATCCATACCTGGATCGTCACGTTAAGATGGAATATTTCTTCGTCCGGAAAACACTGCTGATTAAATATAGCTATGCGTTTGTGGTGATGCCGGGCGGGGCAGGGACCCTGGACGAACTGTTCGAGGCCTTGACGTTGATCCAGACCGGGAAGATTGAATCGTTTCCAGTGGTGGTGATGGGGGTGGATTACTGGCGGGAGTTGACCGATTTACTGGCCAAGATGGTGGAGCAGGGAACGATCAGTCCCGGCGATTTGAATTTATTCAAGGTTACGGATTCGGTCGAAGAAGCGATTGAATATATAAAGGAGCGGGCGATTAAGCCATTCGGGTTAAGACCTGCGACGCGGAAAAATTGGACGTGGCTGGGTGAGCGAGGATTGTTCCATAATTCAACCGCAAGCGGCGCTTCCGAGCAAGCGGGATAACCATAAAACAGAGCCGTGGGTTTAGAGATTTTGAGTCTCAGCTCAATTTTGGTTTGTCTTTTGCGTGGTGAAAGCGTAGTTCTGGGGCAGCTCTTTGAAAGGGGATGATATTGTCCCCAAATAACTCAGGTGAACGCAGGGAACTCTCGTGTGAATCGAGGGCGGTTGCGCCACTGTAACGGGTTACAAACTTCCAGAAGCCACTGTGCCTTGAAAGGGGAACGGGAAGGCGGAAGCCAGGTCTGAAACCCGAAGCCAGGATACCGGTTTATCTGTGCTCGTCGCGATTGGCGTGTGCCAATCAGCTTCTCCGTCAAAGAGAAGGATGAGGCCAGGGCTCCATTGGTTTGGAGTCTCGTGAATGTTTTCATTGCCTTCATTCCCGCTTTGCACAAGGGGTGAAGGCTTTTTTTCTTCTCCTTCTGCACTGGTCTCGAAAAGAAAACCCGCGCGTTTAGCGCACGAAAGATCAGTGCATGAAAAAAATCGTAGTTGTCCTGGCGTTCGCCAGTTTGGTTTCGGCCAGCAGAGCTTCCGGCTTTGCTGATTCTATTGTTTCTTATAGCTCCGGTTCCGGGTTTGCGCCTGGCTACACCAACTCGGCAGCGGCGTTGGGTGAACCTTCGCGGGTGACTCCAGGCGAGTTTGGCGGACCGGTTGACCCATTTAACTCTCCCTATTTAAAGGAGCAGGTCG
>JBQCGE010000687.1:0-4476 GCA_051955955.1 Verrucomicrobiota bacterium | reverse complement strand
GGATACGCGTGTACGATGAATTGCCCGCTCTCACTTGCGCAGGTATCAACCCCGAGCAAACCGCAAACCGCACAATAACGGGTTAATTGAGAAACGGGCTCAGCCCATGCGGACCAGCCAAAAAACAGCAGGGTTAACAGGTAAACAGACGCAAATCTCAATCCTGTTAATATTTGTTCTCTGGAACGAAAGTGTAAAGCCTTACTTCCGGTGAATTGCTGAGCTCATTTTTGGTGAGCGCGATTTTCGGTACTTGAGCGAGCCAATCTTTTTTCTCCTCAAAAACGGCGTCAATGGGCCCGATCCACTTCTCAATTTCAGGCCAAATGCGACGCGGGATTTCGAGTTGGCCGATTTTCATCTGCTGAACGGAAAAGCTCCAACCTTTTTCATCCTTCACGGGAGTGATCGCCCTTTGCCACACGACCGGAATGCGGTAGCCGAAAATTGGCTTTTCCAGCCAGGCCACGAAATGAATATTCGTGCCGGTCAGGAGAACGGCAGATTTGTGCAGTTCCATGGAAGTGCCAGCGCTCGCACCAGAAACAACCTTGAAAGTGTTTTCCATGAAGCTGTTGATCTCAACTTCGCTCAGGCGGATGAACCCTTTTCGTTTGGAGTTAAAGGCATCCTCGAACAACCTGATTTTTCGATTGGCTTCGTGAAGCTCGACTTTATTCGGATCCTGCTGCCAATCGACCTCCACGGTGCGAGTGGCCATATAAACAACGGAACCCGCGGAAGCGATCACGGCAGCCGCAAGAAGCGTACTCAGGAGCAGGAACTTTTTTAATCGAGGCAAAGCCACAATATTATTATTTCTTATCGGATTTGGGCGTGCTGGCTTTAGCAGTTGAACCTGAACTTTTGCTTTCACCAGACGATCCCGAAGCCGGTTTCGACTCGGTTGCCGCGGAATCCTTCTTCGCGGCTTGTTTATAATTCTCGCTGCGGTAGTCGGTTATATAGAAACCGCTTCCCTTGAAGATCAAGCCGGCACCGGCGCTGATGGACTTGGTCACTTTACCTTTGCCCCAGCGTTTCATGGCGCATTTTTCTTTTGGACAGGTCTTCAAAGCTTCATCTTTTATCGACTGAAAAAAGTCGAATTGATGGCCGCATTTCTCACAGACGTATTCGTATGTTGGCATGATAATTGTATAAAAAACCCGCCAACCAATATGTAAACCGACGGTTTTCCGTCAAGCGAATGGGCGGGTGCTGGGATTATTGCTCGGCCGACTCCAGGCTGGCCAGCACTTCCGGGTCCCGCACGTCCACCCATCGGTCTGCAATTTTGAGACCAGCAATTTTGAAGCCAGCCTCAACCATTTGATTGATTGCGTCGGTGAGTTCGTACTCACCCCGGGGGGATTTCTGAAGTTTAGATGTGAATTGAAAGAGACTCGGCTTAAAAATGTAAACCCCGGCATTGTACCAGACTGGCTGGTCAGGTTTTAACCAGCCGAGCTTTTCAAATTCCTGCAATTGTGTAGGCGATGGCTTTTCAACCAGGCGCTTGAGGCAAAATTCGTCGTCGAAAAGATTCAAACCACCTTTGGTTACATCTTCACCTGGAGTTGCGGTGATCAGCGCATCAAATGGACCGGAGCGGTAGCGTTCAATCATGCTGCTGTAGGTGGTGGGCTGGACGAGAATATCGCCGTAAGTCAGCAGAAAATCATCATTTCCGATGAACGGTTTGGCGAGCTCCGGAGCTTTACCCGTCCCGTCCTGCACGGTCTGGCGGGCATATTGGATGGTGATACCAAGATCGCTGCCTGTTTTGAAATAATCCTCCACCACATCGGCCCGGAAACCGGTGACGATGCAAAATTCTTTAATGCCAGTGGCGCGAATCCCCTCAATGATGTGCTGAAGTATGGGTTTGCCCTGCACCTTCAGCATCGGTTTGGGAATTTCTTTGGTGAGATCGCGCATGCGTGTGCCGCGACCTGCTGCAAGGATAATGGCTTTCATGGATTAAGATGCGGCAACCGAGACGACTCGTGCCGCCGCAGAAGTGAGTTAATCACGCGCCGAATTTATCAAACATCTTGGCATTCGCCTGCATTTGGCGCATGAGGAACTTTGCCTCGAAAATCCCGAGCGAACCGGTATTGGCACCCGTTTCGGTGAAACGCTGCAGTTTGTCCGAGCCGGAACATTCCGCGTTGAGCAGAACGGGTTGGGGATGCCATGAATGCGCTTTGCACGCAACAGGCGTGGAATGATCACCCGTAATGGCAAGGACATCCGGGCGTTTTTTTTAGAGGATGGGCAGAGCGGCGTCGAGTTCTTAAATCGCCTGTTTCTTTGCATCGAAATTGCCATCTTCCCCGTGCAGGTCGGTGTATTTGTAATGGATGAAGAAAAAATTGAAATTGTCGTATTCATCGAGGTAGCGCTGGAATTGCTCAGCGATGGTTTGAGGGCCTTCAAGTTTCTTCATGCCGACCAATTGGGCGAGACCTTTGTACATCGGGTACACGGCGATGCATGCGGGCTTCAATTTATATCGCTGCTCGAAGAGGGGAATTTCCGGTTGATGCGCAATGCCGCGCATAAGGAAACCGTTGGCCGGATTTTTTCCTTTGAGCAACGGGAGAGCCTGTTTGTAAAACTCCGCGATAATGCCCGCAGCAGCTTTTTGTTTTGAGGACTGAGCGTCTGTCGCTTCAGATGCAGGAATTTTCAACCCTTCACGATGCGGATCGGCATCGGTCAATGGACCTTCCAGGCCTTTGCCGCGGAACACGACCACGAATCGGTGGCCTTTCCCGGGTTTAATAATCACCTGAGTGTCCCCAATTTTTTTGATTTTACTGGAGAGCAAAGCGCAAAGTTCTTCGCAGACGGAAGTTTCAATGCGACCTGCGCGGCGGTCGGTCACAATGCCCTTGTCATCCAGAGTGCAGAAGTTCGCGCGAGCGGCGACATCGCCAGACTGAAGATCGAGGCCAAGACCGAGCGCTTCGATGACACCGCGACCCACCTGGAACTCGATCGGGTCATAACCAAAGAGCGCGAGGTGGCCAGGGCCACTGCCGGGAGTGATGCCCGGTGCGACCGGGATCATGCGCCCCTGCACCGAGTCCTTGGACAACGCATCCATATTGGGAGTGGAAGCAGCTTCCAGTGGGGTGAGATAGCCATGCTCCTTGGTGGCGAGGTCGCCCAGGCCATCCATGACGAGCAAAACCAGTTTGGCTGAAGTTTCAAGAGTCAGTTCCGAATACAAGGCATCCAAATTCATAAAAATAGGAAACAAATCGCCTGAGCACAGGCGGGGCAAATCATCCCGCAAGCAATACGCAGCGTCAAGAAGCGGTATCAATACCAAACACGTGATTTGGAGCTGCCTAATTGGAGTGAGCTTGATCGATCACTTGGTGCTGCCATAGTAGGCGTTGCCACAACGCGCTCCAAAGCGGAGCTTACTGTAATCGCCTGAAGATCTGATCGCTTTTATCCACGGTTAACGAAACATCAGTGGCCGGAGCCCTCCGCGAAAGACTCCGCCGCTCCGCGCATCGTATCGGTGTGATATGGATGCGGTTTGGGATCCTCTCTAAGAAAAAAGTAAGCCACCACGCCGAAGACCGGAACGAGCAACACCACGGACCAAAGCAGTCGGACGACTAAGCGCCGGTGCCGCCGCTTCAGCCATATCCGGGCGATGACCAGCAATTCAATGATCTCGGACAATACTAAGAAACTGATTTGTTGAGTCGTCACATGGGGAGAGGCCGAACTGTCGTTTGGCCAAATCATCCCGCATGCATTACGCAGCGTCAAGAAACGGATCATTATCGGACCTGGTTCGAGGATGTGCTGTAAGTTGAACCCTTCTGCCAAACAATGTTTAAATCCGGCCCTCATCCTGGAAAGTGGCGGAGTGAGGTGAGTTCTGCAGCCTAACTCTCTGGAAAAATCTTTTTTTCGTGCTCCTCAAGGCTCTCCAGCACTTGCTCAGGAGGAACATCCTGACTTAATTCATCCAACTCCCTGTCATTCTCCTGCGGGAGACCGACTTGCTTGCTGATCTCGCGAACCATTTGAATCAGGCGCGTTATTTCATGCTCTGCAAGGAGGCTCACCTGCAGATTCAGATCAGCCCGCCTATCGGAAAGGGCCATCATCCGATTCTGGGTGATCATAATGAAAGTCGAGAGGAATATCGCTTCCACTGAAGCTTCCATGGCGAGCACCACAAAAGTGGGATCGAACTTCGGCAAAATCGGCAACCAACCCAGATTGATGAGAACCCACAAACCATAAATCACCAGGTGTATCAAAACGAATTTCATGCTCCCGGCGAACCGTGTAATTGCCGCAGCCAGTTTTTCTGGCCATGAGAGCTCCCGTTCCTCCGCTTTTCGGCGCTCCAGCAGGGCGGTGATGTTTCGGTCCACAACTCGCGCCAACCCGCTGTTGTCCTGGCCCAAGTTCATAGCCATGGATCAAATTACGCTG
>JBQCGE010000686.1:0-3586 GCA_051955955.1 Verrucomicrobiota bacterium | reverse complement strand
GTGTTTCCACTGGTGTAAGTCACACCAGAAACACCGGCGAGCTTGACTCCCTGAATATTGGCAAAGTCAGCCGTAGCAACTGCTGTTGCGGTTCCGCCCCGTGGGAGTGGGTTCTTCACTGCAATATTAATCGTCGAAATGGCACCCGGATCGAGCGAGACCGTATCGGGTCCGCCTACCTGGCTGCCGGCGACTTCAATCGCGCTCAGGGGATGATTGAAAATGCGGAATTCATCAATCGTGCCTCTGTACCATGCATCCGGTTCATAGAGCGATTGGCCGAGACAGGAATGCACATTGGCGATGTTCGTCAGATTATAAAAGTCGCCGAGATCATTGCGTGAGGCGGCGAGTACGCCATTTGTATAAAGCCCCATGAAATGATTTGGGATGTCATAAACGCAGGTGATGTGAATGGGTCCCTGGAAATCAAGCACCCCTGGCTGAGTAACCACGGATTCATGATTAAACCCAGGGTCCGTATCCGCAAAACTCATTCGGTAATCATTGTTGCCCGAATGCGGCGTGAACATCAGCATTTTCGCACCCTGTCCGGCTGCGTTGCGATCTCCAAATGCGTAGAGTTCAGGCCAGTTACCATTTCCCGCGACATCAATCCAGAAATCAAACGTTACGCTGGTGTAGTTGCTGACCAAGCCGGGTGGCAATTCGATAAAGCTGCCGTTGATCCCATCAAAAAATGCCGATCCACCGCCGATTGTCACTCCACCATTCGGGGTGCCATTTGCCGCCGCCACCGAGTCGGTCGCGTCGTCGGTAAAACTGTAGCGATGTGTTAAATCCGCCCTGCTCAAAGTGGCTGAGCAGAGCAACGCCAAGGCTGTTAGCGCTAGTTTGTGTCGATTGAATATTTTCATAATTAGGACTGACCTCCAGACAATGCGAAACTTCCGCTGCCTTTCCATGGCAATGATCCTTCCACCTGCCTGGGCAGAGAAAAAAAGGCACTACCGGCTCGCAGGTTAAGGGGGCTCGACTACTTCAGGCTTAAGCTTTGTTAAGTTTCGCTGTTCACTGGCATATCCGAAACCCTAAAAACAGTCAAGATTATGAGCTTCCTGCAAGGGGGAGTTGAGAACGCCATGATGAAACCCGTTCCTCTTATCCCCTCAATCTTCTGCCTCGCATTTCTCCCCTTCGCTGCTTCGCGTCTCCGCGTTAGTCTACATTCCTATTGACATCTCAAGCACTCTCTTGCATCCTGACCTCCAGCCGCCGATTACAGCGGAGAACGTTTCAAACGTAAGCCTCTGGCCCTTGCCAGCCTCTTACTTTTGGGCCGAATCAATCACTGATCCTCTCCGCCTCCGGGCAATCACGCCCTTTCTGCGGCTAACCGAAAAACGCCGTATGAAACCCAACACATTCGCTTCTCTCTCGCTCGCCGACCTGCGATACATCATCGCTCTCTGCCAGAACAACACCTACCCCGACGTCGTCGCCATCCTGGCCCGACCCAAACCCGAAGGGCTCGCCTTCCACACCACCGTTGAAGCCCTCTGCCGTTTTTATACCGACTTCAACCCTCTCGCCATAGAAGCCAGGCTCGCCGAACAACTCGGCAAAACCCTCCGCATCCAGCGCCAGGCCACTCCCGGCGCAGCCCTCACCGGCATCCTCGCCGTCATCGAAAACCAGGTCCTCCTCCAACTTAACCGCGGCACAGCCACCCTCGACCTCGAACCCACCATCAAACTCATGATCCGGGTCCACCGCGCCTACATCGCCGAAGAAACCCTCCACCGGAAATGCAAACACTGGGAACATAAAACCGACTACTTCAACCACGAAGAACTCATCGAAAAACTCGCCGACCAACCCGACTTCACACCCATCGGGGCGTCTGACTCCACTCAGTCCACCGACTCCATGCCGTCCACTGAGTCAACCGAGCCCACCACTCCCTCTAACATCGAGCCTTTCCCCGCCCCAACCACCGCCCCCCATTCCACCTCATTCCGGAATGAACCCGCAAAAACCCCTGAAATTCCACAGATTCCACCAAAAAAATAAATCCATCACCATGGAACGCATGATCGAAAAAGTTACCCACTACATCAACACTCACCCCGACCACCCACTCCACCCCTCGAACAAAAAACATTAAACAACCCATCCACCCCAAATGAGATAAAACTATGAATACCTCTATCTCAACGCCCCCAATCCAACCGGCGCGCTCATATTCCCTCCACTCCGCCGTCGAAGCGGAGGGCCAGGGAGGGGAGGCTCCTTCATCCCAGCACCCTCGATATTCCAGCAGCCGTTGCCCTTGCTCAATTTCCGTGGTTATCCCCCCATTCCACCCCATTCCATCAAAAAACCCGCGCAATTCCACACATTCCACCAAAATTTTTCAGCGAAACGGACCCGTTCCAACGAGCCTCTGGACTTCACCTCCATCCCCAGAAAAAGAACGGTTGGTTGGATGGTGCTTAATGTTGACTCACGCGGAGACGCGGAGGCGCGGAGAAGAGAGCGAAGCATAGCTACAAAGTGGGGAAAGATCGCAGGGGCTTTGATGATTGGGATGGGTCTATGGGGATGTATTTCCTGGGCGAGTACGAGTCTGAAATTATCTGGCTCGGCAGAGCCTCGCCCCACCAGATGTTGGGGACTCGCAAGGCTGGTTGGTGGGGAATTTACAAATCGCAAAGTGGGGTGTTTTTTGAGTTAACTGGCGCTGAAAAAACGCGTGTAAAATACCCCATTGACCGGTTTGTTACGGTTCTGTTACAAGATTCCCCCGTTGCCAGGCATTAACCCATATCAAGTTCCCGCTGGGCCGGAACTCGATGAGTTGATTCACGAGAAAATTTTCCGGGAATCGAGCGCTGCATTGAGTTATTCGACCAGCATGAAGTTCGCCGACAAATTACGCGCGCGAATCAAAGCACTGTACGGCTATCGTGTTGTGGTGGGAGAAACCCAACTACGCGCGAAGCCGTATTTTGCGCGGTTCGAATCGGGCCCGAGCACCAGTACGGAGGTGCTTGCGGAGAGTGTTCCGCTCGCGCTTTGCAGGCTTGCGCTGCTGCTTTCCGAGCGGCACGATCATTAAACGCAGATAAGCTGCGGGAATGTGGCAGAGAATTTCCTCCATGATATTGAAACTCTGATCCGGGCGCGCTACCCGATTCTCTATATCGTTTCCCCCGAAGAACTGCGCGTTCAGCACATTCTTACGCGCCTTGCGGAAAGCCGGCAAAAGAATCTGTTTGAATGGAGTTGCTCGACGGGACTGGTCCCGAGCGGCACGTCGATCCAGCAAAATAAGACGCGGAACAACGCGAGCCGGGACCCGCTGATTGCGCTGGAGCAGGTGATTGAGCAAGTTGAACCGGCGCTGTTCCTCTTCAAAGACCTTCATCCATTCCTGAACAAATCCAACTTTGCGGTGATCCGAAAGTTGAAGGAGATCGCGCTGCACCTGAAAAACAGTTTCAAGACGATTGTGCTGGTTTCGCCGGTGCTTGAGGTGCCGATCGAATTGGAAAAGGAAATTACGGTGCTCAATTTGCCGCTGCCGGGATAGACTGAACTTTCGGTGTTGCTTGATGGAATT
>JBQCGE010000685.1:0-7014 GCA_051955955.1 Verrucomicrobiota bacterium | reverse complement strand
TTCCATGGTCCAAAGCAAAATTTGTAACTCTGATCTTTCGGCATATAGCAAAGACGAGGGTACAACCCTGCTTCGGATTTGAAAAATGAAATCGCGTTTCTTGCCTCTGTTTCGTTGAAAGGCTCGCATGTTTGGCTTCTGCTTGGATTGCCGGACAAAAAAAGCCATCTTCTACGTCGATGCGTGATTTGCTCAGTGCGCCAGCGGCTGATCCAAAGCTTTGGCTGCTCAATCCGAAAGTTACTTTTCTCAACCACGGCTCTTTTGGCGCGTGCCCAAAACCGATCCTCGCTTTCCAGGATCGAATTCGTGCCCGCCTGGAGCGTGACCCCATTCAATTCCTCGTCCGCGAATTGGAACCAGAACTCGATCGGGCTCGCCAAGCGGTTGCGCAATTCGTGAACGCCGATCCTGATGGACTTGTTTTCGTGAATAACGCCACTTCGGGAGTGAACACGGTTTTGCGATCACTTCAGTTCAAAAAAGGCGAAGAGTTGCTCGTTACCGATCAGGCCTACAACGCCTGCCGGAATGCTCTCGAATTCGCGGCAAAAACCTGGGGAGCAAAAGTCATCGTGGCGAAAATTCCATTTCCATTCCAAAACGAACGTGAATTGATCGACCCTCTCATCCAATGCATGACTGCCAAAACCCGGCTGTTGATGATCGATCATGTCACCAGCCAGACCGGGGTTATTCTCCCGATCGGCAAAATCATCAATCAGGCCCGCAGACGGGGCATTGAAGTGCTCATCGATGGCGCGCACGCGCCCGGCATGGTTCCGGTGGATTTGAAGCAGCTGAAGCCCACTTATTACACCGGCAATTGCCATAAATGGATTTGCGCGCCGAAAACTGCCGCTTTCCTTTACGTCGATCGTTCCCGCCGCGATTCCATCCACCCGCTTACAATCAGTCATGGAATCACTTCTCCGCGGCAGGATCGATCCCGGTTCCTGATCGAGTTTGGCTGGGTCGGCACGTATGATCCGTCAGCCGTTCTGTCCGTCCCGGAAGCTCTTCGCTACATGCCCACTCTGATGCAGGGCGGCTGGTCGGCGATCATGGAGCGCAATCGTAATTTAGCCATCGCGGGAAGACGGCTGATTTGCGAAACGCTCGGCATCGACTCTCCTTGTCCTGAGGAATATCTCGGCTCAATGGCTTCGATTCCGCTTCCTGACACTGCTCCTGCGGAGAGAATTCTCCCACCGCTTTACCTTGATCCGTTGCAGGATGAATTGCTGGAGAAATATAAAATTGAAGCTCCCATTGTCCCCTGGCCGTCCCGTCCCAAACGCCTGATTCGAATTTCCGCACAGCTTTACAATTCAACATCCAATTACGAAAAACTTGCGCGTGCCTTGAAAAAACGCTTCTGCTAATTCGTCCTATGTTATACTCAAGAGTTGGATTGGATGGCCGATTTCATTGACAGGAATGGTTCCGCAAGTAAGCTCAAATTGATTAAACCAGCAATTCCAGAACAGGACCGGAACGATTGTCTCGAAAGTAAACTCGCGACAAGCGGGCTCCGCTTTACCCGCCAGCGCCAGAAGGTTTTCGAGGTTGTGGCTGAGAGCAAGGATCACCCAACTGCTGAGGAAATTTTCCATCGCACGCAGGAGCGCATGCCGGAAATCTCGTTCGCCACGGTTTACAATTGCCTGAGCCTCCTGGTGCAGTGCGGTCTCGTAAAGCAGGTAACGCTCGATCGCACCCCAACCCGCTTTTGCCCCAACATGCGGGAGCATTACCATTTTTTCTGCGATGTTTGCGGCACTGTCACCGATATCGAACTCCCATCCTTTGGGTGTTTTGCAAAGGTATCACTGCCGGTCGGCTTTAAAGTGGCAAGTTGCGATATGAGCCTGCGTCGCACGTGCCCAAAGTGCGCAGCCAAATCCGCGGAATAGCCTTTTCCGGCTTCTTTTTCAGAAACTTATATTCTTTCCGGCTTCGGATGATGTTCTCCTTGCAAATGCGCCTTACTGAATCAATGGTGTAGGTGTATTTAGAATGATTCTAAATTTTAGAGGGAGCCGTTTCCACCACGGCTAGTTGCCCTCCCACCGTTTCGGCGGATCATCCGAAGAAGTTTGTATGAGCACAGCGACAGAGACCATCGAACAGTTTGTTAATAAAGAATATCAGCACGGTTTCGTGACTGATATCGAGATGGATTCAGCTCCCCGCGGCTTAAATGAAGATACCGTCCGCTTTATTTCGAAGAAAAAGGGTGAACCGGATTTCCTCCTCCAGTGGCGTTTGAAGGCTTTCCGTCATTGGCAGACAATGAAAGAGCCGCAATGGCAGAACGTCCATTATCCCAGGATCGATTTTCAGGATATCATCTACTACGCCGCTCCGAGCGCAAAAGGCCCTGCCCCAAAGAGCCTGGACGAAGTAGACCCAAAGTTACTTGAGACATATAACAAGCTTGGCATCTCCCTGAAGGAGCAGGAACGGCTCGCCGGCGTAGCAGTGGACGCAGTGTTTGATAGCGTTTCCGTCGCCACCACTTTCCGAGGCAAACTGGCTGAAATGGGAATTATCTTCGGTTCATTCTCCGAAGCGGTTAAGGAGCATCCTGAACTGGTCGAGAAATATCTCGGTTCGGTCGTTCCCTACACCGACAATTTCTATGCAGCGCTGAATTCCGCGGTTTTCAGTGATGGCTCATTTTGTTACATCCCGAAAGGCGTGAAGTGTCCGATGGAGCTTTCCACCTATTTCCGGATTAATGCCAAGGACACCGGTCAATTCGAACGGACCTTAATCATCGCCGAGGAAGGCAGCTCCGTCAGTTACCTCGAAGGTTGTACCGCACCTCGTCGCGATAATAACCAGTTGCACGCCGCTGTTGTGGAACTGATTGCAATGGATCGCGCGGACATCAAATACTCAACAGTCCAGAACTGGTATCCGGGTGATGAGCAGGGCAGGGGTGGTATTTACAATTTCGTAACCAAGCGAGGCCTCGCCAAAGGGGCCAACTCCAAGATTTCCTGGACCCAGGTCGAAACGGGATCCTCAATCACATGGAAATATCCGAGTGTTATCCTTAAAGGGGATAACTCGATTGGCGAGTTTTACTCGGTGGCCTTGACCAATAACTATCAGCAGGCCGATACCGGCACGAAGATGATTCATATCGGCAAGAACACCCGAAGCACTATCGTTTCCAAGGGGATTTCTGCCGGTCATGGCCAGAACAGTTATCGTGGCCAGGTCAAAGTGCTGAAAAGTGCGGTTGGCGCACGAAACTTTTCACAGTGCGATTCGCTGCTGATCGGCAATAAATGCGGTGCCCATACCTTTCCTTACATTGAGGTGAAGAATACGACCTCAACTGTTGAGCACGAGGCATCCACGTCCAAGATTGGCGAAGACCAGATTTTTTATTGCCGCCAACGCGGGTTAAATACCCAGGACGCGGTGAACATGATCGTGAACGGCTACTGCAAGGAAGTCTTTCGTCACCTGCCGATGGAGTTTGCGGTCGAAGCGCAAAAATTGCTCGGCGTGAGCCTGGAAGGAAGCGTCGGCTGACGCAGGCATACGATTTGCAATTGAGGAATTTTTAACATGCTCGAAATCCAGAACTTATCCGCGGAAGTCGATGGCCGCGCGATTCTTAAGGGAATCAATTTAACAATCAACCCGGGCGAGGTTCATGCCATTATGGGGCCCAATGGCAGCGGCAAAAGCACGCTCGCTTCGGTGTTGGCTGGCCGTGAAGAGTACACCGTCACCGGTGGCAAGGTGATTTTCAATGGCAAAGACCTGCTCGAGATGGAACCTGAAGAACGCGCCCACGAAGGAGTGTTTCTGGCTTTCCAATATCCAGTTGAAATCCCAGGGGTGAATACGATGTATTTCCTCAAGGCGGCCTTGAACGAAACGCGCAAGGCCAAAGGTTTGCCCGAATTGGATGCAGTCGATTTCCTCAAGCTCGTAAAAGAGCGGATGAAAGTCCTGGAACTCGATCAAAATCTTCTGAACCGCCCGGTTAATGAGGGTTTCTCCGGCGGTGAAAAGAAGCGGAACGAAATTTTCCAGATGGCATTGCTGGAACCGAAGCTGGCTATTCTCGATGAGACCGATTCCGGTCTTGATATTGATGCGCTCCGCATTGTCGCGGAAGGCGTCAATCGATTAAAGCGCCCGGATAATTCCCAACTGGTGATTACGCATTATCAGCGCCTTCTCAATTACATCGTCCCCGATTTTGTCCATGTGCTTCACAACGGCCGGATCATTCGTTCAGGTGATAAATCGCTGGCTATGGAGCTGGAGGAAAAGGGTTACGATTGGATTATTGATGCGCAACCCAGGGCGGCCTGATTCCCGCGCGCGGTTCTTTTCTGTAAATTTGCATTCTGGATATGGTTGAAACGAAAAGCAAAAACGAAGCTCGTCCTCATCAAAACGTGATCACTGCGTTCGAGCAACTCGAGCGCGGCGCTCAAGGCAATGCTCCCAGTTGGCTGCAGGCATTGCGCAAAGGGGGGATTTCACACTTCGCCGAGCTTGGGTTTCCCACGATTCAGCAGGAAGAATGGCGCTTCACGAATGTTTCAGCAGTAGCGAAAATGCCGTTCCGCCTGGCCGAAGCAGAAGTGGATTCGGTTCGGCAAAAGGATATTGCTTCCCATGAGTTTAGCGGACTTAGCGGGAAAAGGATTGTTTTCATCGACGGCAAGTTTTCTCCTGAACTCTCCTCAAAAGACCTTGTTCCTGCTCAAGGAGTGAAGTTGTTGAATATCGAAGCGGCCGCTGCCACTGCCTTTCCGATGCTCTCGCAGACGCTCGCTCGTTATGCGCGCTATGAGGACAATCCTTTCGTTGCCCTGAACACCGCTTTTCTGACGGATGGGGCGGTTGTTTTCGCGCCAGCCCGGCAGGTCATGGCTGAGCCGATTTACATTTTGTATGTTTCAACTGCGAGGGAGGAAGCTTCCACGCACCCCCGCACGCTCATTATTGCCCAGCGGGACAGTGAAATAAAAGTCATCGAACATTACATCACCCTCGGTACGGCCAAGGTTTTTACCAATGCGGTGACTGAAATCGTGCTGGAGGAATCGGCCAAAGTGGAGCATTGCAAAGTCCAGGATGAAAGCCTCGCCACTTACCACGTCGCGACAATCCAGACGCACCAGGCCCGTAACAGCAACCTGCTCTCCCACTCCATCTCTCCGGGCGCTCTCCTCGCGCGAAATAACATCAATTGGGTGCTCGATGGGGAACGAGTTGAGTGCACTTTGAATGGCCTTTACCTCGGTCGTGAAAATCAGCTTGTGGATCACCACACCGCGATTTTTCACAACAAGCCGAACTGCAACAGTCACGAGTATTACCACGGCATCCTCGACGGCCGCTCCCAGGGTGTTTTCAGCGGAAAAATATTCGTCCGTCCTGAAGCGCAAAAAACGGACGCCAAGCAGACAAACCGGAATTTACTGCTCTCGGACGAGGCGACGGTGGACACCAAGCCGCAGTTGGAAATCTTCGCTGATGACGTGAAGTGCACGCATGGCGCAACCATCGGCCAGCTCGATCCGGAATCGATTTTTTACCTCCGCGCCCGTGGGATCAGCTATGAAGTTGCACGTAAAATGTTGCTGCATGCCTTTGCGAGCGAAATCGTCAATCGCATCACTATCGAACCGGTACGCGATCGCATCGATCAGCAACTCTTCGATCTTTACGAAAGATAATCGATGTTTGACGAGCTCCAGGATCTTTACCAGCAGGTCATCATCGACCATAGCCGACATCCGCGAAACTACCGCAAGATTGATCAGGCCAGCCAGACAGCGGAAGGTCACAACCCACTCTGCGGTGATCGCGTCACGGTTTACCTGGTCGTAGATAATGGAGTGATCACGGATGTTAGTTTTCAGGGTGAAGGCTGCGCCATTTCGAAAGCGTCGGCTTCGCTCATGACCGAAATTTTGAAAGGCAAAAGCATTTCCGAGGCAAAAGCCACCTTCGATCAATTCCATGATTTGATTGCTCATGGAAAAGGCGATATGGAGGAACTGGGAAAACTTGCGGCTTTCGCAGGCGTGAATCGTTTTCCCGCCCGCGTGAAATGCGCCATTTTGCCCTGGCATGCCATCGCCGCCACACTCCAGGGCGAGGACAAAGTAGTTTCAACGGAGTAAGCCATGAATGGTTATAAAAGCGTAATTACAACCCGCGACGTGCAAGGCACGATGATTCCCGCAGGAACCCCCGTTATTATTCCTGAGGGAACAGAAGTGACCATCACCCAGGCGCTCGGCGGGACCTACACAGTGATGGGCCCGGGCATCATGGCTCGCATTGATGGCAAGAATGCGGACGCGCTCGGTTTGGAGTCCGAGAATAACAGCACCCAAACCAAACCCGCTGATTATTCCGGTCCTGTTGAAATTGACGAGATCTGGGATCAGCTCAAGACTTGTTACGATCCGGAAATTCCAGTGAACATCGTGGATCTTGGCCTGGTGTATGACTGCAAAGTCACCCCAATCCCTGAAGGGGGAAACAAGGTCGAGGTAAAGATGACCTTGACCGCGCCCGGATGTGGCATGGGCGGGGTGATCGCTTCAGATGCAGAGCAAAAGATCCGGCTCGTGCCTGGAGTTACCGATGTGAACGTGGAAATTGTTTGGGACCCAATGTGGAACCAAAGCATGATGACTGACGCGGCACGACTTCAGCTCGGGCTGATGTAACCCGCGCAATCCAGTTGATCGGATTCGTTCAATTCCTCTACGGCTTTGCCAGGCGATAAAATCGCGCTCGGTTTGTTTCGCTAATGCTTTCCGTTTGGTTTGTCGAGTTGAGCATGATGGATTTCACCAACGACCAGTTTTTCAAGTCATTGCTGGTTTCCAGGTTCAACGCGGCCCCTGCCTTCCCTGCAATTTCAAGGTTCACAACCCCATTCTCGTAAAAGACCTCTTGAAACCTCGCTTCCTGAAGAGCGGGAAGCACAAACAAGGTGATGGATTGCGCCGG
>JBQCGE010000684.1:0-2968 GCA_051955955.1 Verrucomicrobiota bacterium | reverse complement strand
TGAACTTTTGAACCGTTTGAACAAGAGAATGCCAGTCGCGACCAGGAGGATGATTAACCACCAATAAAGCTTGAAGAAATTTCCCAGGCCCATCAGGAATTGCGTCGATGCCGGGAGCGGAACGTTCATTCCCTGGAAGATCGACATGAACTTGGGCATCATGTAGGTCATGAAGAAAATGATAATTCCAATGCCAACGCATGCCACGACGGCGGGGTAAATCAGGGCCGAGGTAAACTTGGCCTGCACTTCAGCAAACCGCTCAAAATGGCTGGCCATCCGTTTCAAGACATCGACCAGCGCACCGCTCTGCTCGCCTGCTCGAACCATGTTAATGTAGAGATCGGAAAAAATCACCGGCTGCCGCGACATTGCGTCTGAGAGACTCTTCCCCTCCATCACATCCTGCTTTAACTGGCGGCTCACTTCCGACGAGATTCCTTTCGAGGCCAGATGGGTCATGCTGTTCAGCGCGACCGTTAAAGGCATGCCCGAACGGAGCAGATTCGAAAGCTGTTGTGTGAAAGTCGCGAGTTCCTGAAGCTTTGGACGCCGGGGTCGCTTGAGCCAATCCCTTAACGCTGGAGGAAGAATCTCTGAACGCTGCTTTTTGCCGGCGGGCCGCTCAGCCTTCTCAGCTTTGGCAATCTCGCTCGAACGCGCGGCATCAATCGCAACGGGCAGCAGGCCAAGCCGTTCGATTTGCACAATGGCAGCCGAACGGTCAGCACCTTCCAGAATCCCTTGCACCAACTCACCGGAACGCCGCCGCGCTCTATATGAAAACTGAGGCATAGAAAGACTTATTATACATTACCCGCCGAACTCTGAAAGTTTCCAGTCTCCATCGGATTTTTGCAACCGACGGTTTACGCAGGCGAACGGTCCAGAGGTACGCAGGCGAGGTGTCTCAAGGGTCTCAATAATGCAAAGCAATCAGCGCGACACGGTGAATGTAATATCCCCTGGCCTGTCGGCGTAGTCGTCCTGACGGGCGTCCTCTTCCCGCTTTTTAGAGTGATTGGTTTGAATGGGCTCCCCCTGATCGTCTTTGCGATCCGGCCCGAAGCTGTAAATACGGTACCCATCTCCCAACAATTTATACGGGAGCGGGTTTCCGGTGAATGGATCCTTTTGCAAAACAATTCCACCGCCAGATTTGGGATAGGAATGCTCGTGATCCAGCCAATATTGCTCCACCTCCAGTGCTCCCATCGCGAGCCCGCAACGAGCCATTCGGTAAGCGTATTTGTTCATGACCTGGTTGTAATCCGCGCTGCATAAATTGGAGATCAAATGAAAACGTGAATAGGTATTGCTCGCGTACGCCTGGATTTCGGCAGAGGCATCCAACGCTTGCGGAAATGGCAGCTTAACAGCCTGGACCGCCATGGCGGTGATGCCGAGAAAGTGGAGGTAATCCGCCTCGTAAAAGGGGGACATTTTATACAGCACAATGGAATTGACCGAAGCCGCCCGGTTCCCAACATCAAGAATCGTCCCAAGTTCTGATGGCGCGGCACTGAATATATATACGCCCATCGCTCGCTCCCCTATCACCGCGGTCTCCAGGCCCTTCCTCCCCTGCACCGATTCAAAAGCACTTTTTAACTGCTGGATTTCGTCTGAAGTGAGCGGCGACCGGTTCAGCAATAACTCCAGGTCCGAGACTGCCCGTGAAATGGTGGCAAGACGAACCAGTTGAGAGACAAGCGCCGGTTCGGTTTGCAAGGTTTGGGACAAGGCAAGGAGTTGCTGAATCGTCGCGACGCTCAGGGGAGCATTGGTTTCAAAAGCCGCCAACCGTGCTTTTGCTTCAAGCAAATTCGCGAGACTTTGAATCTTCGAAAGATGAGGCAGGAGCGTTCCTGGCCCCGGCGACCAATCAACCGGGTAACGCCCTCCCCGCTTTTGGAGAGCTACTGAAACCCTATCAAGCGCGTTTGCATTCGTTTTCAGAATGCTCGACAAAAACTTGAGCTGTTCTCCGCTCAATTCGTTTTTGCCCCAGGTCCCGTGATTCATGCTGGGTGCATTGGTGACAATGGATCGTGCTGCCTCAAGGACACCCAGAGCAGCGTTATCCGCGGCGGGCACGAACTCGATCCACGAGTTCAAATCACCAGAGGTGAGCGGCTCCTTTGCCGCCCGGATCTGGTTTAATCGCACCTGCACGCGATGCCCCAATACCGATTTGATGACCATGACCGTGCCGACAATCACAGCCAGAAGTAAAATGGGAATCAGCCACCGCGCGCGAAGGAGTCGTTTTCTCGGAGCTTTTGGTTCTTCCATGAGTTATTGAATTGGACAAGGCAAGCCGCCTCGAAGCACGCATTACCTGCAACCTGCAACAAATCACGGCGCGATTTTCACCGCGATTGATCCGCATCAAGATCGAAGAGAATCCTGGAAAAAGCGTTCGGCTTAAAGGTTACCGTGCCGAAATTCTCGCTTTTCGCGAGCAGGGCGTCCGGTGTCCATTTTTGCAGTTCGAATGTAAGACTCCCTCCATTCGTGAAAAAAGCGCGAACGAGATTGGTCGAGTTCTTTTTGGGCGGGTTGTTGCCTGCGAACTCCATTTGTTTCACCCGGCTCATCGGTATGTCGAGAGTGTTTCCCGGTGCTTCCACTTTCATTTTACCGTTGTGAATCGACTTGACCGCACCGGGCACACGATCCCCATTCCGAAGCCGAGCGATATCCTGCGTTTTGTTGGGGGTGATGGAAATTGGATCATCAAATTGCCCGTCCCATTCCGTCACTTTGATATTTGAAAGTTTCACCGCGCCCTGCCCCTGGTGAACAAAACGAATCGCGGTCCCAGTCCCGGCAAACGAATCTGAATCAATCCAGTCCTTCACCAGCACACCATCGATTAAAAGGGCGATCTCTTTTTTCTGTTTGTTCACCCGCAGGTCAATGTGCGCGGATGATTTTTGCGAAAGGTTTTGCAACGCGGATTGCC
>JBQCGE010000683.1:0-2970 GCA_051955955.1 Verrucomicrobiota bacterium | reverse complement strand
GGTGAACCCATTGATCGGGCCGATGCTGCTGGAGGGGAAGATGCTGGACCAGGTGAAATCCGAAGCAGATTTCGACCACACTTTGCATAATCCTGAGGATTACAAGACGATTGAGCTGCAAGGGAAGGAAACGTTCAACGGAGAACTCTGTTACAAATTGCATCTGGTGCATAAGAGCGGATTCGATTCGATAGAATATTTCAGTGTAAAAACGGGTTTGCAGAAAGGTTTTATCGCTAGCCAGGATTCTCCTTTTGGCCCGGTGAAAGCAACCACGCAGGTTTCGGATTACAAGCATTTCGGTGATTTATACGTGCCTTCGAAGATGACCCAGAACGTGAGCGGGGTGGAAACAGTCATGACCATTACGGAAATGGAATTTGATAATGTTGCAAAGGACGCGTTTGATCCGCCCGCGGCGATCAAGGCCTTGCTCGAGAGCAAAAAAGAAGGTGGCCAAAATGCGCCGGAAAAGAGCGCTGAAAAAGCGCCAAGTTCAGGGGAGAAAAAGCCCTGATGGTTGCTTTCGGGGTAAAATGTGATTTTCAAACTGGACGGAACTGAGTAATAATCACCTATGCCAGAGCTTCCGAGAACGGGGGAAAGAGTGTATCGCGGAATCCCTGTCTCTGGAGGGATTTGCAAGGGGCCGCTTGTAATCCTGAAGAAGGAAGATGAGTGCATTCCCCAACGCGAGGTTGCAGAAGAAGACATTCCCCACGAGCTTGAACGCCTGGAAAAGGCGCTGATCGAGACGCGCCAGCAAATTATCCAAGTACAAAACCAGGTCGAGGAGGCGATGGGGGCGGAGGATGCGAGCATATTTGACGCGCACCTGCTGGTGCTGGAGGACCAAACCCTGCTGGATGAAGTGTCACGTTTCCTGCATGGGCACAGAGTGAACGTAGAATATGCGTTTAACCAGGTGGCGGAAAAATATGCGGCCACGTTATCGAGGATCGATGATGATTACCTGCGGGAGCGGGCTTCCGACCTACGAGATGTGACCTCGCGGGTTCTAAACAATTTATTGGGTCGGCGGGACACGACAATGAGCACGCTGAGTGGGCCGTCGATCATTGGGAGTTACGACCTGTCCCCTTCCGTAACGGCGCAACTCGATAAAGATGTGGTGCTGGGATTTGTCACGGAGGTTGGGGGGCGCACTTCGCATACCGCAATCATGGCGCGGGCATTGCAAATTCCGGCGATTGTGGGGCTGCAAAATCTTCGGACGCAGGCGAAAAGCGGCGAGTACGTGCTTCTGGATGGATATAATGGGTTGCTGATCGTTAACCCGACAGACCAGACCCTCTATGAGTATGGACAGCTTGTGGAAAAGCAGGTTCATCTCAAGGAGAAGCTGAAGGATATCACACGGGAAGCCGCCGTTACGCTGGACGGGAAGCGGATTACACTTTCAGCAAACATCGGGCAGGTGTCGGACATTGAAGCCGTGCAGCAGTCCGGGGCGGAAGGAGTGGGACTTTTTCGAACGGAATTTTTATTTTTGAATCGGACGACGCTGCCTTCCGAAGATGAGCAGTTTGAAGCTTACCGCAGTGTGGCGGCGGCCCTGAATCCAGGCCCTGTGGTGATCCGCACTTTGGATTTGGGAGGAGATAAATTTGCCGCGCATTTGAATATGCCGGCGGAAATGAACCCTTTCCTTGGGTGGCGGGCGATCCGGTTTTGTCTTGAGGAGAAGGAGATCTTTCGGACGCAACTTCGTGCAATATTGAGGGCGAGCGTGGAGGGGAACATCAAGATGATGTACCCGATGATTTCGTGCCTTCGTGAATTGGAAAGCGCAAATGAGCTGGTGAACGAATGCAAGGCGGAGCTGGATTGCGAGGGTATCCCGTTCAATCATCATCTGGAAATTGGAGTGATGATCGAAATCCCGGCGGCGGCGTTGATTGCGGACACGTTGGGCAAACGGGTGAGTTTTTTCAGCATTGGGACCAATGATTTAATCCAATACTCGCTGGCGGTCGATCGATTGAACGAGAAGATTGCGCATCTTTATGAGCCAGCTCACCCGGCAATTTTAAAACTGGTTCAGATGACGGCGAAAGCAGGTCATGCGAACGGAATTTGGACGGGTGTTTGCGGAGAAATGGCGAGCGACCTGGCGATGGTTCCCCTGCTCCTGGGATTGGGAGTGGATGAACTCAGCGTGGCGGCGGGATATGTGCCCCAGGTGAAATATTTAATCCGGAGCATCCGGCTCTCGGAAGCACAGAAGCTGGCGGAATGGGCGGTGGCCAACGAATCGGGAACCGCAGTGCTTGAGCGGGCGCAGGAATTCATTCATGCCGCTGCCCCTAGCCTATTTGAGAATAATGGTTAAAATTGAAGCGCGATGAAAGTGTTAATTCTGGCTGCAGGGTATGCGACACGGCTCTATCCACTCACACTGACCCAACCCAAACCGTTATTACCGGTAGCGGGCAAACCGATGATTGAGTATGTGCTCGATAATATTGCCCCCATTGGGGTGGACCAGGTGTTTGTGGTTACGAATGCGAAGTTCGCGGGGCATTTTCAAAAATGGGCGGATCAATATCGGGCGACGAAGTCGAAACTGAATTTCACGATTGTGAATGACAAATCGACCGACGACACGAACAAGCTCGGCGCGATTGGAGATCTGCACCTGGTCTTGACGCAGGAAAATGTGAACGACGATTTGGTGGTTGTGGCGGGGGACAACCTGTTTAGCCAAAGCCTTGAGGAATTTGGGAAATATTGCCGGGAGAAAAACGCGCCGGTGCTGGGGGTTTATGACGTGGGGAGCCTTGAGCAAATCAAGAAGTACAGCGCCATTACGCTGGACTCGGATGGACGGATCACTTCTTTCGAGGAAAAACCGGCGAATCCAAAAAGCACGCTGACGGGAATTGCGCTTTATTATTATCCGAAATCAGTATTGCCACTGATCAAGCAGTACATAGCGGAAGGAAACAA
>JBQCGE010000682.1:0-2977 GCA_051955955.1 Verrucomicrobiota bacterium | reverse complement strand
TGCGCAAATCCAACGGATCGGTGCCGCGCGCTCGAACGTGTCCAACGCGATTTCATTCACCCAAACCCAGGATGGTTACCTGCAAAAAGTCGGCAAAGCATTGAACCGCATGAGCGAACTTTGCGTGCTGGCCCAGGACGGAACGAAGAGCGATGCCGACCGCGAACTATACGACAGCGAATTTCAGACCTTGTCCGCTTACGTGACCGACGCGGCAAGCAAGACGTTTAATGGAATCCCCCTCTTCTCGAGCGCGGCCCTCTCGGTGACCACCGATGGCGATGGCGCCACCTTCAGCATGAACGGGATCAATCTCGGCGCGACGGAATACACCACCGCGACGGGCTCCTCGATAGGAACGGTGGCCACCGCCGGAACCGCGCTGACGAACATCAAAGCCGCGATCAACAAACTTTCAGAAGACCGCGCGACGATTGGTTCTTATCAATCGCGCCTGACGGTGACCTCGGATCAATTGACCATCAGCAAAGAAAACCTGAGCGCGGCCAGTTCCCGCATCCAGGATGTTGATATGGCCGAAGAATCAACCGAATACGCCAAGCAAAACATCCTGGTGCAATCCGGTACGGCGATGTTGGCCCAGGCGAATCAAATGCCGCAATCCGTTCTGCGACTGCTCCAGCAATAGAGAAAAAAAAGAGTTTCCTTGTTCCTCGCGATTGGCCCGCACTGTTTGCGGGCCATTTTCATTTTTGGAGGCTGGGACTCGAATCAACTTTGTATCAGGGTCGGTTGGAATAGCTCAAGTTTTTCACTGGCTTTCCGATTTAATCTTTGTCGTTAAGACAGGCCGCTGGCAGCCAAATGAAGCCAGGAGGGCAAACCGGGTGACGCCCAAATTAAGTTCACCTGCCGGCATGGACGCCGGGTGAAGAAGGTTCTCCAAAAAAAGAGAACCGGCTCAATGGAAGGAGTCAATATGGTTATTAATACGAATACATCGGCCCAGAGCAGCGCACGTTTGCTCTCGGAATCCAGCGCAGCACTGGCTAAATCACTCAATCGTTTGTCCTCGGGTTCGAAGATCAATTCGCCTGAAGATGACGCGGCTGGGTTGGCGGTCTCGTTTCGTTTCGACGCGCAATTAAGCCGCGTTGGCGCCACCCAATCGAACGTTGGAAATGCGATTTCGTTCTCCCAGACCCAGGATGGATTCCTGAAGAAGGTGACGAAGGCGCTGGACCGCATGAGTGAATTGTCCGTGTTATCACAGGACGTCACCAAATCGGACACGGATCGTGGCTTGTATAACAAAGAGTTCACAACCCTGGCCGGGTATATCACCGATGTCGCAGGTAAAAAATTCAACGGGGTTGCACTTTTCAGCTCGACCGCGTTGAGCGTCACCAAAGACGAAGATGCCGCGACATTCTCGATGACTGGTGTGAACCTGGGCGCTGCCGCCTATACCGCGGCAACTGCGGCAACAGTTGACACAGCATCTAATGCGGCGACAGCCCTGACCAAGGTCAAGGCGGCATTGGACCAACTCGGCACTGACCGTGCGACCGTTGGCGCCAATATCGCTCGTCTCAGCATGACGAATGATCAGCTTAGCGTGCTCAAGGAAAACCTCTCGTCGGCAAACAGCCGCATCAAAGATGTGGATGTCGCGGAGGAAAGCACACAGTTTGCCCGCTACAATATCCTGGTTCAGGCAGGCACAGCGATGTTGGCGCAGGCAAATGCGACACCTCAGTCCGCTCTTCGGCTTCTCTCGTAAGAGATAAGTTCGCACCCTCAGGACTCAGGTTAGCACTCGGACGGCGCTGTTCGCCGTCCGAGTTTTTTTATGCCTGTAGACCGCGCGGTGTCTCTGAGGTCACACTGTTTTTGATGTGACACTGGACAGGCCCGCTTAAAGCTGGAAACATCCGCCCGCGTGAAACAATCGATCGTGACCCTCGATTTGGAAGGGGTGCTGGTTCCCGAAATTTGGATCGCAGTTGCTGAAAAAACCGGGATCCAGGAACTCCGCCTGACCACCCGCGACATTCCCGATTACGATGTGCTGATGCGGGGCCGGTTAAAAATTCTGGCCGAGCAGAATCTGGGCATCAAGGATATCCAGGAAGTGATCGGCACTCTTCAACCCCTGCCTGGCGCGAAAGATTTCCTCGATGAACTGCGAAGTATTACGCAGGTAATAATTCTATCGGATACCTTTGAGGAGTTCGCGCAGCCGCTCATGAAGCAACTCGGCTGGCCCACCCTGCTCTGTCATCGCCTGGAAATCACGAACGGCAAAGTCACGAATTACAAACTGCGCATCGTCGACCAGAAGAAGGAAGCGGTCAAAGCCTTGCGCGCCCTGAATTATAATGTCATTTCCGCAGGCGACTCTTTCAATGATACCGCCATGCTCGGAGCGGCCAATGTTGGGTTTTTATTCCACGCCCCCAAAGCAATTCAGGAACAATTTCCGCAATTCAAAGCCTTTGATGATTACGGCGAACTCTTGGGAGAGATCAAAAAATACTTGTAGAAGCAGTTTCTTGGGGAGCTAAGGAATGCGCCGAGGAACCGGGGTAATTAGAATAAACATGTGGTGCTCTCGTCAGTTATCAGCTGCTAATCCCATCTCACCGAGGGCTTAAAAGTTACGCCCTCTCCTCCGCCCGTGCGGAGGAGAGGGCCCGGGGAGAGGAGGTTATTTATTAAGAAAAACATTGGGAATGCTCGCCGCCTGCGGCGTAATCAAACCGAGGATGAAAAGGAACTCTGGCGCGCATTGCGCGCTGGAAGATTTGCCGGTTTCAAATTTCGCCGACAGCACCCGATTGGGCCGTATTCACTCGACTTTTACTGCCCCGCCGCAAAAGTAAGTATTGAGCTCGACGGTTCTCAAAACGGAATACCGTGGCAAATTCAGCGGGATCAATCACGGGAGGAGTTTTTGTTAGCGGAGGGGATTGAGGAGTTGCGTTTCTGGAATCGCCGCTGGAGAGAAAACAGG
>JBQCGE010000681.1:0-2702 GCA_051955955.1 Verrucomicrobiota bacterium | reverse complement strand
GCGAAACCGGATTGTCATCAACGTTCAGGTGAACGGCTGGTTTTTCGGAATCCTTCGCGTAAACATGTTTGTCCAGCGCGATGGTTCCCCCGGCAATCACCAACGCGGCAGTCAGGATCGCGTAACGGGCTTTCAAACCTCTGATATATTTTCTCATATTGCTTCGAAATTTTCCTTTCTTGTTATGCTCACAAGATGGCAGAGCGATCTAACCAGAGCCTTTCAGCAGCATTACACATTTGTAATACAATGCGGGTTTTGCCTAAGCGGTTGCCTAGTGGCCGGTAAGGGCTTTCACTGAATAGAGCAGGAGTTACGGCTCAGCGATGTCGGCTTTTTGCTGTGAAAGAAAGGGGCGCACTCCTGAATGCAGTGGATTCCTGAATCGTGCATTTTATCTACATGGGAGAAGCACCGCTCATTTTAATCGTGGATGATAACTCCGATGACGTCATGCTTCTGAAGCGCGGCTTTGCCCGGAATGGAGTGGTTAATCCAATTTTCAGCGTCAATTCCGGGCGCCAGGCGATTTCCTATCTCAAAGGGGAACCGCCATATGGAGATCGTGACCGGCATCCCATCCCGAGTGTCATCCTGCTCGATTTGCAAATGCCCGACGGGGATGGGTTTGAGGTCCTGCAATGGATTCGGAACAAGTTTCCTCAAGGGGGATTGCTGGTGGTCGTGCTGACTCGGGTTGAGGAGATTCGTAAAATAAACCGGGCCTATTCACTGGGGGCGAATTCATTTTTGACGAAACCGGGGAATGATCAGGAGTTACACGAGCTAATTCAAACCTTCACCGGGTATTGGCTGCTCCGAAATGCATTTCCCACTCCGAACAAACCAGGAAACTATTTCAGATAAAGTGGATGCGAACGATCTCATTTTAATTGCAGAGGAGACTCCCGATGATGCTTTGCTCTGGACGCGCGCCATTGCCAAGGCTGGCCTTCAAGCGCGCTCAAAAATTGTTTCCGATGGCGAAGAAATGCTGCTCTACTTGCAAGGGTTGGGAGCCTACTCGGACCGAAAGCTGAACCCACTTCCTGCGCTCATGATCCTGGATATCAAAATGCCGCGGAAAACCGGCCTGGAAGTTTTGGCCTGGCTGGATGAGCATCCGGAATTTGCGGTCGTTCCCACGGTGGTTCTCTCCAGTTCAAACGTGGAAAAGGATATTCGAAATGCGTACCATCATGGAGCGAATACTTACTTTGTGAAACCGACGACGTTCGAGGAATTGGTCGAGACGATGCGCAGTATGCAGAATTATTGGAACAAGGCGCAGACGCTCAAACCTCCACTGTCCGGTTCAAATCTCGCGTATTAATCTTCGACTTTATTCCGCTGCTTTTTGCTTTTGTAATCAGCTACGCGCTGGCAGATTGTTCCTGTGACGCCCAGGGAAGGGAAAGAATTGTTGGCGCTGTTTAAGCAGGGCCAGATTAGCGAAGATGAATTGCTGCGCCATTTTCAATCCGAGCCCTTCCTCGATCTTCATTTCGCGAAGGTGGATACCCATCGCACTCTTCGCAAAGGCTTTCCGGAAGTAATTTTCGGCGCGGGAAAAACTCCCGAGCAAGTTGCGAAAATTGCTGAAGCGGTCCTCACACGTGCCGACTGCGTTCTCGTCACCCGCGTAACCGAAGCTCATGCGGAGGCGCTCAGTGAAAAATTCCCGGAAAACACCCATCACTCAGTCGCTCGGCTCTGTATGGTGGAACGGAAACAATTACCGAAACGGCCGGGGAAAATTGCGGTGCTCTGTGCTGGAACCAGCGACCTGCCCATTGCGGAAGAGGCTGCGATCACCGCCGATGTGATGGGTAATGAGGTGGAGCGAATTTACGACGTGGGCGTAGCTGGACTGCACCGGTTGTTACGGCATCTGGAACAGATCCAGAGAGCAAATGTGGTAATCGTGGTGGCTGGGATGGAAGGAGCTTTGCCGAGTGTGGTCGCGGGCCTTGTAAACCGGCCTGTAATTGCCGGTCCCACGAGTGTGGGGTATGGCGCGAACTTTGGAGGATTGGCTGCTTTGCTGGGCATGTTGAATAGCTGCGGTTCCGGGGTGACTGTAGTGAATATTGATAATGGGTTTGGGGCCGGCTTTGCCGCGAGTCAAATCAATGCTCTCGCGGCGGAAAATATATGAAAACTCTCTATTTGGATATCTTCAGCGGGATCAGTGGCGACATGTTCATCGGCGCAATGATCGACCTCGGGGTGCCCTTCGACGCCATTGAGCGGGAGTTGGAAAAGCTTGATCTGGATGACTGGCACGCGCACGCCAGCCGCAAACACAAGAGCAGCATCGAAGGCGTCAAATTCGACGTCCATTGTCACGAGCACGGGCACGAAGATCATGATCATGATGAACATGAGCATGAAAGTCACCACCACGATGAAGCGGACCACGATCATGGCCATGGGGAGCACACAGACGCTCATGCCCACGGCCATCATGAGCATCATCATGACCACGGTCATTCACATGCGGAAGAACATGCACACGAACACTCCCACACGCACGGGCGGAACTTTTCGGAAATTCGTGGGTTGATTCAGTCCAGTTCGCTTTCCCCCTGGGTAAAAGAAAAAGCCGTAAACGTCTTTGAGCGAATTGCCCGGGCCGAAGGAAAAATTCACGGCCAGCCGCTCGAACAGGTGCACTTCCACGAGGTCGGTGCGGTCGATTC
>JBQCGE010000680.1:0-4032 GCA_051955955.1 Verrucomicrobiota bacterium | reverse complement strand
TCCGTTGAGTTCACCCCATGCTTCAATTCGATGTGAACACCAGTTCTTTCGGGACGAATGCCAAAATACGCATAGCTCGGAGTCGAGGTGCGCGCGCGATTAAATTTAGGCCGCAACTCGCGAATCTGCTCAATTTCGATTAATTGAGCTTCTTCGGCGGTGCTGCAGGTGCGCCACGATATGTTTTCTGTCTCGTGAATCAGCCGGATGATTCGGCGCGGTTCGCGTTCCGGTTGTGCATTCTTGTAATACGCGAGGCGCACCTTCAGGTTATGGCTTTGCCCCACATAAAGCACGCGGTCGCGGCTCCCCCGAAAAACGTAAACGCCCGGCTCCACCGGCGCATTTTTGAAGAAATCGCGACCGAACTTTTCCACGAGCGGTCGCGGAAACTTGAACAAACAAAGCTGCTGCGAACTCAAGAGCGGTTACTTGCCCGATATATCGAAGCAGTAGAGAATTTCCTGGTCGCGGAGGTAGAGCTTCCCATTGGCAATCACAGGGTGGGTCCAGATTTTGCCTTGTGGATTGCGCTTTTCGCTTTGGGGTTCAAGCTTGAATCGCCCATGTTCGTTCCAACCGGAAGGTGAAGCTTCCACCAGGGCCACCGTGCCGCTGTCCTCCTCGAGGCAATAAAGCATTCCATCAACTGCCGTGACGGCGCCTTTGCCCAGTTTTTTCGCGGACCAAACTTCCTTTCCGGTCATGAAGTCCTGGCAAATCCAACCGGGGCCGTCGGAATAGCCATAGATATGCCCTTCTACGAGCACTACGCCGCCATGATGATTTTTCATGACTTTATTCTCGTATACGGTCTCGGCCTTGTTGCCGCTGATCTTCACCAGTTTGCATCCCGCGCCGTACCCGGCAGTAATGTAAACATAACCATCGTGATAAACCGGTGTTGGAATCACCGCAGTGCGACCTTGCGGCCACGGAGATTTCCAAAGTAGAGCGCCATCCTTTTCCGCCACGCCAACCAGGTCGTTCATAGTGAGCTGAATCAATTCGCGCGTCCCATCAACGGTTGCGGGGACGATGGAGGAATATTGCGCGTTCGCGGTGAAATCCTTGCTCTGCCAGACCACTTTGCCGGTCTTTTTATCGAGGGCGGCAATGGCCCCCTGCTTTCCCCCGGGAGTGCAATAAACATTCTGGTCATCGACATAAACCGACTCCGTGTATCCCCAACCGGGAATCTCTCCACCGAGTTCTTTCATGGTCGTTTGCCAGACCACCTTGCCATCCGCAAGGTTGGCACAAATCAAGTGTCCCTGCCCGCTTAATGCATATACCTGGTCGCCTGAAATTGCGGGTGTGCCGCGGGGTCCATCGCCCCACCCGTTATGAAGAATGGGGCCAGCCTCGCTGCTCCAGGCTTCTTCACCCTTTGCTGTGTTGACCGCGATGAGGAACTCCTTATCCCCGCGCGCGCCGAGGATCAGGAGATGCTCTCCTGCAACCGCAGGGCCGCCGTAGCCAAGGCCAGTATTTTGGAAAAGCCAGGCCCGTTTAGGTCCGCCTTCCGGCCACTGCTTTAATAGGCCGGTTTCCTTGGAAACATTAGTGCGGTCGGGCCCTTCCCAGTGCGGCCAGTCCAGGGCCATCACATTGCCGGTCAGGAGCGCGCAGAGCATCGTGAAAAGGATTCGTCGTTGCATGGCCGATTCTTGCCCGGAACCGAATCGGTCCGCAAGCGGGGATATGACTCCCATTCCACCTGCCCAGCGTAAAAATTTTTAGATGGAATCTGTGGAATATCAGAGGATTTTTAATATTTACCCTGAAATATTCCGCGTTGAGGTGGAATTAACGCCAGGCAAGCTAATAATTAATATTCAAAAGTTCAAAATGGTAAGAGCATGCCCGCGACCAGCAAAACCATTCTTCGTCCATGTTGAAGGCCCCACCGGCTCAATGTTCATTGCTTTTTCCAATCTTTCATAGAACGATGTTCCGACAGCATGTCCGTTACCTTCAAGGATATCGAAGCCGCGGCGAACCGCATCCAGGGCGGAATTGTCCAGACTCCCTGCCCTCTCTCCATACCCGTTTCAGAACTCACCGGCATGCAGGTTTTCTGTAAGCTGGAGTATCTCCAGCGGACAGGCAGCTTCAAGGAGCGCGGGGCGCGAAATGCCCTTCTGCTTCTCGACGAAGCCCAAAAAAAGAGAGGAGTGATTGCCGCCTCCGCGGGTAATCACGCGCTCGGACTTGCCTACCACGGGGCGCTCCTGGGAATTCCAGTCACGGTTGTCATGCCCCGGTTCGCCCCGCTCAATAAAGTCAGCAACTGTCACAAGTTTGGCGCACGAGTGATTATCGAAGGAAATAACATCGGGGAGGCCCAGGAACGAGCAACCCTGGTCGGGAAAATGGATGGGCTGACCTATATCAACGGATTTGATGATGCCGCGATCATCGCGGGTGCCGGGACCCTTGGAATCGAGATGAACCAACAGGTTCCCGAAGCCGATGCGATCATCGTCCCAATCGGCGGGGCAGGCTTGATTGCTGGAGTTGCGCTCGCGCTCAAAACCTTGCGACCGGAGATTCGGATTATCGGCGTGGAACCTGAACGCGCTGCCAGCTTCAGTGCGGCCCTGATTTCGGGACGGCCGATGCCATTCGATCTAAAGCCCACAATTGCCGATGGCCTGAGCGTGCCCAAGGTCGGCGAACGCGGGTTCCAGATTGCGCGCCGGTATGTCGATAAAGTCCTCGTCGTTTCGGAGCATGCGATTGCTCTCGCGATTCTTCGATTATTGGAACTTGAAAAAGCCGTCGTGGAAGGGGCCGGTGCAATTACGCTTGCAACCTGCCTTGCCGGACTTGTTCCTGAACTGAAAGGCAAACGGGTGCTTCTGCCATTAACGGGCGGCAATATCGACACTCCCACTCTCGGCCGAATTTTGGAACGGGGGTTGACCTTTGATGGCCGCCTCTGCCGCATGAGCGTCACCATCAGTGACCGTCCCGGTGGCCTGGCGCGATTCGCCTCAATCATTGCCGAGGAAGGCGGCAGCATTATGGAAGTAGCTCACGATCGTGCATTTGCTTCCGATGACATTTCAACCGTTATGATCCACTCGGTTATTGAAACACGCGACCACGAACATATTGGAATGCTGCGCAAACGGCTCGCGGCGGAAGGGTTCGAGGAAATGAATGGGGTTCGCTAGCACCACCAGGACAGCGGGTGTATCCGGTTCCGATACTGCCAGCAATCCACGAAATTAGCGGGTAAACCGTTTAACCCCAGCCTCCCAGGTTCCTTACAATTTTTTCATTCGTGTATTTCTTTCCGGGCTGAGTATGTTCTGCCCTTCATGAATAAAGTGTTTGGGGAAAAATTATCAAGAACGCCCTGGCCTCTGGTTGCGATTGCGGCCGGGACGCTCTTTTTGCTTCACACACTGCTTCGAATTTTGCTTTTTGCGGTATTCTCCAAAGGCTCGATCGGGCTCGGTCCAACCCTGGAACTTTTCGGGATTGGATTGGTAGTGGATCTTTTTGTTGTCCTCGTTGCCTGCCTGCCACTGGTGTTTTGGCTCGCAATTATACCTCATCGATTTGCACGTAGCGGCTTGCATCGTTTCGCCTGGAGCGCTGCAATGATTTTTTTATGGACACTCGGGCTGTTCTTTATCCTTGCTGAATTTTTCTTCTTCGACGAATTCCACTCCCGTTTCAACACCGTGGCTGTGGATTACCTCCTTTATCCTCACGAAGTTTTCATCAATATCTGGGAGACTTATCCGGTCGGCTGGGTAATTGCTTTCGCACTGCTATTTGGGATTGGGTGGGTCGGCATCGTCCGTTGGCAATTTCCAAAAGCATGGGAGGAAAGGTCCGCCTTAAAACTTCGCCTGGGCATTCCCCTGCTCTTCATTGCTCCGATCCTCGTACTCTGGCCAGTCGTCGGAAATCACCTCACCCGCTTTTCCAACAAACGGGTGCTCAATGAACTCGCCAACAATGGCTGGTACACCTTCGCCCAGGCAGCGGTGACACGCGAGTTTGAATATGCAC
>JBQCGE010000679.1:0-2976 GCA_051955955.1 Verrucomicrobiota bacterium | reverse complement strand
ACCGATCCCTAATTCAACCACCACCTATGTTACCGTGAATTGAACAGCCGGGGGGATTGATTAGGTGCTTCAGTCCCAGTGGTTAACCCGGGGCACTGACCCTGGCGGCCAACTACGGCTTGCTCGTCGCGGCCACCCCGTTCAAAGAGGCAGTCGAATCAGCCAGTTTGGGCGCGAAACGTCGTTTGGAAATCCAGCCTTGGCGTGGATTTGGCTAAAATAGAAGTGTTTAAGAACGCCGCAGTTCCTTAAGAAGCGCAGCGTTCAAAGCGAAAATCGTCTTCAACGGGCTTGAATCGGTTGGAAAGACTGACTGCTATTTCCGCGGGCGGTTTTCGTCGTTGTAAAGTGAATGGCTCGGCGCGTCATTTGCACGGGGATTTTGCCCGGGCAGCTCGGTGCGCTTGCGCAGTTCAGGGTCGTGCTGGGGGTTTTTGTCCTTTGGAGATCGTTTTTCCTTTTTCATAAGCTCTCCATAACCGCTAGCATCGAATGTGCGCTTGCAACAGGCCGAATACCCGCTCGGGTTATGCCCGAGCTCTCTTACTTCCGAATTGAGAACGCAATATCATCCCGAAAAACCGGCGAATGTAGTTCCACCAGGCCAGCGGAGCTTTTTACTTTTTCTGGCTTTGATTTTTCTCCAGTGAGCACATTGAGCAACGAAACGGTATACTCTCCAGCCGGCAGGGCCACCTGGAGACTGGCGCTCTGTTCACCCCCAGAGTGCGGCTTATCTTTTTCCGGCAGCCGCCCGAGATAGGCGACATACGCTTTGCCCTTCTGACCAAGCGCGTAAGCCTTGAATCCCGCGGGTAGGCCCGCCTTGATCAACTCCGGTTGCGGTTTTGAGTGAATAAAATCGAAGTCATTGATAAATCGTGTCAGAATTCCAAGTTCCTTCCGATAAGTGGGATTGCCTCCACCGGGTTGCGAGGCGGGATACACAAAATCGCCGTTCTCATGACCCGCTACAAACGAATAATCGAGATTATTGAAAAGTGCCCCACCGGCTAAAATAAAAGACCACGCCTCCACTCGATAAGGCAGATTGTTCGTCCCGCGAAAGCCGGTTTCGTTATCCCCAATAACCTTGTTTAATTGATAATTCATCGCCACCGTCACGGGCGGCGACGCGTAATGAAAATTGAAAATCGAGATTGTCGGGTGCGGACTTTCGACCTGGGCCGACCCGTTTTGAACATTGCGTGAAATGAGGTGCTTTTTAGGAAGGCTCTTTTCGGTGGCAACAATCGTTTCAGCGATATGATGCTGCCAATCAAGCGTCACGCCACCGAAGTAAGGTTCGTTGCAAATCTCGTAATAGAAATTGTCGAACCCATTCAGTTCCTTCACGATTTTCCGAACCATTTCCTCCTGCACCTTCAATAGGCCGCCATTTTTGTCCATGGTGTAAACATTCGTTCTCGGTACTGAACCTACATGATTAATGTTGTTCGCTGCGTTCTGGGGACTGATTTTCCATTGCGATTCGTCGTAAAAAGGGCAAAAGAGATTCATCTCCACAATGATTCCGCGATCTTCAGCCTGCTTTGCAAAATCCTTCAGCCTCTTGAAATAATTTTCATTCCATTTGTTCAGGTCGAATTTATTGCCTCCATTTGCGTAGCCTGGCACGTCGCTGCGCGCCCAGGGACAAATGAAACGCCCTGAAGCGGGAGCGAGCGTATTCCTGGCGATGTTAAAGCTGCCGGAGGGCTCGACATAGGCACCGCTGAAAGTTCGTGTCCCGTTGAGATGATCCGTGGCCAGGGTTTCGAGATATCGAGTGTAATTAAAATCAAGATTCAGGACCGCGCCGTAATGTTCGCCTGAAGTAATAATGACAAACGGCTTGTTGTGATACTCAAAGTAATGCGGGTTGTCCGGGTGCAGCTTTAATGGTTCAGCAAACAGCGGAAGGTATCCTGTAAGGAGCAGGGCAATGGCGGCTTTCATAAGAATTGCCAACCATCCTAAAAGAAGCCATCAAACTCCGCATTAGAAAATCGAGCCAGCCCGGATCAGTGAAGGATCAGATAGCGATGCGGCACCTGGATCAGCTCAGCGTCCAAATCCAGAAAGTAATCGAGCCTTCGATCCGTTTCCGCATCGTCAATCGCTCGCGCCATCAACAGATAAGTGGCGTAATGATTACCCTCGGATTCAACCAGGCTCCCATAAAACGCGGCAAGTTCAGGATCGATATCGGCCAGCGCACGGGCAAGAATTTGAAATTTCTCGCAACTGCGCCCTTCAATTAACGCGCAGCAAATCAGGTGGTCAATCACCTGTGGGCGCGTGCCTTTGCGCACCGCCCGCATGATACCACTGATCCAGGGGCTCGGCATTGCCTGACCGAAGGGTATCCCACGCTTTTTCAGCAGGCCCAAAACCAATTGGAAATGCTGAAGTTCTTCGATCGCAATCGCATTCAACTCTTCCACTCGTGGATAAAGATCGCGATGCTTCTCAAGGTTCAAGGAAGTGGTCGCGGCCTTCCGTTCCAGGTGGGCATGATCCACCAATACTTCCGGCAGGTGATTCAAAATTTTCGGCAACCAGCTTTCGGCCGGTTTGGCGCGAAGCATCAACATGGCCTGAAACTACCGTTAAAAGAGTGTCAGGCAAAAAACATTTAGAATGGTTTACGCCTTCAAAGAGATGGCAGGGCTTATACTCTTCCGCTATAACAGCGGTCTGGATGATTGAACTACGGCATATCCGATATTTCCAGGCGGTGGCGGAAGACTTGAGCTTTTCCAAAGCGGCACGACGCTTGCATGTTGCACAACCCGCATTGAGCCGGGCGGTGAAAGAGTTGGAGGATTTTTTGGGTGTGCTTTTGATCGCGCGTACTCGCCGCTCAGTCCGGCTTACTCCTGCGGGAACGGTTTTGCTACACGATTCAGCGCTGGTTTTGCAGCGGCTCGATGAGGCTTTTCGTCGGGCAAAAAGAACAGCTGCAGGTGAAGA
>JBQCGE010000678.1:0-4588 GCA_051955955.1 Verrucomicrobiota bacterium | reverse complement strand
CCATCCGTATCTCGCAGGAACAAAACATCCGGAGCCTGAACCAAAATCACGCCATCCTTATAAAACTGAAATCCAGTCGGTCCATTCAAGTCATCCACGAAGTGAATGCATTTATCAGCCTTCCCATCATGGTCAGTATCTTCAAAGACCAGCAAGCTATCCCCTTTCGTGCTTTCCGGCGTTCTTTCCGGGTAGTTCAGCCATGCTGCCACCCAAAGCCGGCCCTTCACGTCAAACGCCATCTGAACCGGGTTCACCAATTCCGGAAACTCCGCCTCGGACGCGAACAAATTCACTTTAAACCCAGGTGGTACTTTCATTTTCTTGATCGCTTCCTCTCCGGAAAGGAAAGTAAAGGACCCGTCAGGATTGGACCCTTTCGTATTGCTTTTCACTTCAACTGGAGGCGGCAGATTGTCATCCTTCACGACGAGATCCCCTCCTTTCGCAACCGCCCAAATTCGTTTGTCGCGGTTCGCGGTCTTCACGTCACGCATGTCCATTTCGCGCAGCAACGTGTCGCGATTCATCACCCCATTGAACTTCAAATGCGAACGGCCGCCATAAACATTGTACCCGTCAATCGTGCGATACCGATGAAAGAACTCTTCGTTTTTGTCATTGATCGCCATGCGCAACTTCTCAAATTCCGGTGATTTCGCCGAAGGAGCCGCCTCGTGGAAAAGTGCTTTGAACATCTCCGGAGCGAGCGCCTCATAGCCAATATCCTTCAAATGAATGCTGTTAAAGGTAAGTGGTTCACTCGAATCCTTGTAAGCCTTCTCCGAAAGATCAAAAAGGTTCACGAACTGCACATTGTACTCTCGCGCAACTTCCGCCATCGCATCCACATAATATTTCAACCGGCGATTCCCCTCGGTCGGATCGGGCATGTTGGGATCGGGATGCTTCTCCAGCGCGATGGGCGAAAACAAAACCAGCCGCGGCGAACCTTTCCCGCTGTAATTCTGGCTCAGGGTGTTTTTGATAAATCCTTTTAAGTCATTCTTGAACTGCTCCACTCCAGCCACATCCTTGAACGACTCATTAAAACCAAACATCGCAAAGACCACATCCGCCTTTTCCTTTTTCAGCCAGTCATCAGGCGACCCAAAATCCTCTGAGCGCAACCGCACGGTCAATTCGTCCCCCGAAAAGCCCAGGTTCCGAAACACCAGGTTGTATTCCGGAAATTTGCTGTAAATCAGCGCCTCCAGCCAGCCCGAGTGCTGCATCCGATCCGCCAGAGTGTTCCCGATGATCGCGATATGATCATCGTGTTTTAACTCCAGGGAATCCGCCGCTCTCAGGGAACCAGCGGCAAATACAAAAAACATCAGCAGCGCAAGCAGTCGTTTTCTCATAATATCTTTGAGTGGCGAAGTCCGTTCATGACCCGCCCGCAAAAGTCCTGCGGACTTCTCATTTACGGGCGAAGGCCAAAAACTATCACGGAGAATTCTGACGGGCAATCAATAGATTCTCTTCAGTAAATTAACGGTATGGCCAAATGAAACGAAATCGTAGGGCCATAAAATCTTCGATTCTGCTTGTAATCATCTTCAGCTCTGCTCATGCTGGCACGGTTCGCGAACAACAACCTTGGTTAACCCAAATGGCATGTGGCAGACCATCTTCCCATTTACATTGTAGACGATGATGAAGATGATCTCGTACTGCTTCGTTATTGCCTGCAACATTGCAGCATCCAGCTCCCTTTCGAATTTCACGGAAATGGCGAGAATTTCATTGCCTGGCTTGAAAAAAGGACCGATCCCCATCCGCCCCCGTTCATTCTGCTGCTTGATCTCAAAATGCCCAAGGTCGACGGTTTCGATGTTCTCGCCTGGTTGAAAAAAGACCCCCGCTACGCAAAAAATCCCGTGGTGATTCTCAGCTCATCCAATATGGCTGAAGATGTCCAACGAGCATACGCCCTCGGCGCAAGCTGGTACCTGCAAAAACCGTGCACGCTCGAGCAATACCACCAATTGGTGCACCGCTTCGCTTTATTCTGCGAAAAAATGTCTGAACAATTCGCCCCGCACGGGAATCAAAATGCCAATCCAGGAGCTTAATTTTTCTCTCCCGCTTCTTTTTGCGTCGTGAAAAGCTCATCAAAAAACGTCTGCATCGCTCTCCACGATCTCGCATCCGCCTTTGCGTTGTAAGCCGCCCCGCGAGAATTATCATTTCCCGCATTCCAATCGGTAAAGCTGTGGACCGCACCTCCGTACTTCACCAGTTCCCAATCCACATGCCCCGCCCGCATCTCACTCTCAAACGCCTCGACCTCAGTCAGCGGAACGTTGGGATCATCCGCCCCATGCAAAGCCAGCACCCGCCCTTTAATATCCTTCGCATCCTTCGGCGTCGGTGTTCCTAGACCCCCATGGAAACTCACCACCCCTTTCACCTCCGCACCCGAGCGAGCCAATTCCAGCACCGTTGTGCCACCAAAACAGTAACCAATAGCCGCAACTTTCCCCGTATCCACGTGATCCAATTTCTTCAATTCAGCCAGTCCGGCTCGTACCCGTTTCCGTAATAGTTCCCGGTCTTTCTTGAACTTTCCAGCTTGCGCTGATGCCGCTTGAGGTGAACTGGGCCGCACTCCCTTCCCGTAAATATCCGCCGCAAACGCCACATATCCGAGCTTCGCCAGCATCTCCGCTCGTTTCTTTTCGTAATCGCCCAATCCTTTCCATTGATGCACAATCAGCACTCCCGGCCGCTTCTCCCGCACTGAATCGTCATACGCCACGAAGCCCTCCAGGGTTGTGTCGCCTTCCTTGTACTCGATTGTTTCGGTTTTGATTTCGCCAAATGTTTTCATCGCCATCAATGCCGCCACACAAAACAGAACTGCCGATTTCATGGTGTCTTGGATTGTTTTTTTAGATTAATGAACCTTCAACTCCTTGCTCACCCAATCATGCCCACTCACACGCAGATTTCAATCCTGAACCCATTCCACAAATTTCGCTCCCCGTCGAAATCGTAAGTACCTCAGGGCACAAACCGAGTTGCGATCAAGGCACCGCCCGATGTTTCAAACTCCCCCAACTCATAAAATAACTTCGGCTGTGAACTTTGCAGCATGGAGTAAATAATCATGAGTAAAAAAATTCGCGTAGCGATTATCGGGGTTGGGAATTGCGCATCTTCTCTCGTCCAGGGCGTTCAATTTTATAAAGATGCACAGGAGGACCAGTTCGTCCCGGGCCTCATGCATGTAAACCTCGGCGGCTACCACATCCGCGATATCGAGTTCACCGCTGCATTCGACGTCAATCACACCAAAGTCGGCAAAGATCTCTCCCAGGCCATCTTCGCCGAACCGAATAACACCATCAAATTTGCAGACGTCCCCCATCTCGGCCTCAATGTTTACCGTGGCATGACCCACGATGGCCTCGGCAAATATCTCGACGAAGTGATTTTAAAAGCTCCCGGACCTACCGACGACATCGTCAATATTTTGAAAGCCACAAAGACCGACGTCGTCATCAACTACCTTCCAGTCGGTTCTGAAATGGCCACCAAATGGTATGTCGAGCAAGTCCTCGAAGCCGGTTGCGGTCTTATTAACTGCATTCCCGTCTTCATCGCTTCCCAAAAATACTGGCAAAAACGATTCGAGAAACGCGGACTGCCCATCATCGGTGATGATATCAAGTCCCAGGTCGGCGCTACCATCACCCATCGCATCCTCACCAATCTCTTTCGCGAACGCGGTGTCCGCCTCGACCGCACCTACCAACTCAACTTTGGCGGCAATACCGATTTCCTGAACATGCTCGAGCGCGAACGTCTCGAATCCAAAAAAATCTCGAAAACCAACGCGGTCACCAGCCAACTCAACTACGGCCTCGGCAACCAAAACTGCCACGTCGGCCCCAGCGATTACGTGCCTTGGCTCACCGACCGCAAATGGTGCTACATCCGCATGGAAGGAACCACCTTCGGGAACGTCCCCCTCAATTGCGAAGTGAAACTCGAAGTCTGGGATTCTCCCAACTCCGCCGGGGTAGTCATCGATGCTGTCCGTTGCGCGAAAATTGCTATGGACCGTGGAATTTCCGGCGCGCTCACCGGTCCCTCCAGCTACTTCATGAAATCTCCCCCCGTCCAATACACCGATGCCGAAGCCCACGAACTCACCGAGGCTTTCATTAAAAACGCTCCCATCCGAAAAATTAAGCCGCGCAAATCACTCAAGCCCGAACCAGCAATCCCGCCCGTTGCTCAAATCTCAAAGCGCACTGAACCTCTTGAAGTACCTCCTCTCACTCGCAACGGAAATGGGAAAAACCGAAAAACGCCTCGCAAACGCACGTCGCGGAGCAACAGTACCCTTACGGAAACTTCGAAGAACTAAGAGGCGGGGGAATTCGCCTTACGACAACTAGTCCTGCTCAGACTGCCGTCTGGGGCTGCGTCGGAATCCATTCTGCGCCAGCAACCGCCACACCATTAAAAGCGCCTCTTCAACAATCTTGCCGGACATCTTGGAGCGTCCCTGGAAGCGGTCCGTAAAAATAATCGGCACCTCCACCACTCGCATCCCCTGCCTCCAAACCTTGTG
>JBQCGE010000677.1:0-3603 GCA_051955955.1 Verrucomicrobiota bacterium | reverse complement strand
TACGGGTATGGTTACAACATCAATTTATCAGCACCGCTGAGCAAACCGGCAATTTCCGTCTCCAGCATCGGAAGTCCGGCTGAATTCGCGGTGTTTGCCGATGCGGCGCAAATCAATGTGTTTCAAGCGCCCGCATCGATGGAAAATCCAATGCTCGAAGAGTTCTATTATATCAGCGACCAGGAATCGACCACTCACTTCCGTCATGCCGGTCGCGCGATTGTGAATTTTGCCGATAACCATATCGCCAGCGCGCGCATGGCTCCGAACACGCTGGATGAACGCCTGGCGGAAGCAGAAGTTGGGCGACTCGATTGGCGTATGGTGGAATTGCGCTAGAACTGGATTTTTCTTCGGACTCGCGTATTCCAGCAGTTGCTTCTGCTGCAGAGGGACGGAAAACAAGACGCATAATGCTTGATTCCCATCGGGTGCAAAATTAAGTAGAAATTTTGCCGATGGCATTTGAATTCGAAGGTTCGGGCAACCCGGGGCAGGAAGCGCGAGGATTTTTGACGACCCATTGGTCGAATATTTTTTCGGCCTCGATGATTGGCAAGCCTGAGCGGGAGATTGCGCTCGAACGACTCTGCCGCGCGTATTGGTATCCGATCTATTCTTTCATCCGTCGGAAAGGTTTCAACGCTCATGACGCCGAAGATTTGACCCAGGGTTTTTTCGCCCGGTTTCTTGAAAAAAATTATGTCGCGGACGCCGACTCCTCGAAAGGTCGGTTCCGCACCTTCCTGCTGAATTGCGCCCAGAATTTCCTGGCGAATGAATGGGACCGGAAGAATGCGCAAAAGCGAGGCGGGGGCGTCGAGGTCATCTCGCTCGATGCTCCCACGGCGGAGGAGCGATTTCATCTTGAACCGGTGCATGATATCAGCCCGGAAAAGGCTTTCGAAAGGCAGTGGGTGGAAGCGGTGCTGGAAACGGTGCTGCGCCAACTGAAACAGGAATTGAGCGCGGCCGGAAAGGAAGAGCAGTTTGAGTCGTTAAAAATCTACCTTGAAGATCGGGGCGCGGTTCCTTTCGAAGAAATGGCAAAGCGGCTTGGCGTGACGGAAGCCGCCGTCAAGGGGGTGGTGAGAAGAATGCGCCAGCGTTATCGGGACTTGTTTCGGCAGGAAATCGAACGAACCGTCGCCGACCCGCGCGAAGTGGAGGGAGAGATCCGGCACCTGATCGAAGTGCTGGCCGAAAACAGGTGAGGCACTGGTTTGCTTTCCTTTATGATAGGCAGAATTCCATGGTCCTTTCTTTTCGATGTGCTTTTAAGAAAGAGTGAAGATGCCTGATGCCGCTTTATCCAAACCGGTATGCCCTCGTTGCGGGCAGAAGCTTTCGCCGAGCGGCACCCTGGGGCTCTGTCCCCGCTGTTTGCTGATGAATTTGGAGGATGACGAGAGTTTGGATGGAGAAGCCCTGGAGGACCGTTTATTTGGCGATTATGAGTTAATCGAAGAAGTTGCGGTGGGGGGAATGGGGACGGTGTTCAAGGCGCGGCACCGTGAGCTGGGGCGGGTCGTGGCATTAAAGGTAATCACGGCGGGGGCACTGGCATCACGAGCGATGGTTGAACGCTTCCGCATTGAAGCGCAGGTCGCGGCGAGTCTGAGCCATCCAGGAATTGTTCCGATTTACGAAATTGGCGAAGCGGAAGGGCAACAATTTTTTAGCATGGAGTTGATCGATGGGCCTCGCCTGGATCATTTCCATGAACGGAAGCCGCTGCCGCCGCGAGTGGCTGTGGATATTATAATCCGGGTGGCGGAGGCGGTTCACTTCGCGCATCAGCGCGGCATTCTGCATCGGGACATCAAGCCGGGGAACATTCTGCTGGACCGGCATGGCTCACCTCACCTCACAGATTTCGGCCTGGCTAAGGTTTTGGAACGGGAAAGCACATTGACCCACACGGTCGCCATGCTTGGTACCCCATCCTATATTTCGCCTGAACAAGCGAGGGGAAATAACAAGGAACTCACGACGGCGACGGATGTTTATGGCCTTGGAGCGGTTCTGTACGAACTGTTGACGGGACTTCCGCCATTTGCTGGAGGGACGACGTTTGAAACCATTCGGCTGGTCCTGGAGCAGGAACCGCGCCCTCCTTCGACGCTGAATCCGATCGTTGACAAGGATCTGGAAACCATTTGCCTGAAGTGCCTTGAGAAGGAGCCGGGAAGGCGCTATTCAACCGCTGAGGCGCTCGCGCAGGATTTGCAACATTGGAGGCGCGGCGAACCGATTATTGCGCGCCCGGTGGGAGTGGTTGAGCGCGGGGTGAAGTGGGCTCGGCGGCGTCCCGGGCGGGCCATCCTGGTCGGGGCACTCGCGCTCGCTGCGATGGTGATGGTGCTGGGTTCATTCATCTTCAGCTATCATCTCAACGCCACGGCAAGGGAATCGAATCAACGACTGGTGCGGTTGTACCTGAACCAATCGGTCCAAGAAATGGATGAAGGCGATTATTTCGCGGCGATTCCCTGGACGCTCCAGGCGGTGAAGGTGGATAAAAGCAATCTGCAGGAAGAGGATATTGCGCGAAGGCGGATTCATTCTGTCCTGGCGCATTCACCGGGATTGAAGCAGGCGTGGTTTCATGAGGAGAAAGCTTTGGCATCGTACTTTTGCGCCAATGAAACACGAGTGGTGGTTCAACTTGAGAGCAACTATGCGGAGGTTTTTGACGTTCAAACAGGAGCATTGCTAAAACGACTCCAGCACCCGTCGCCAATAACGGCCCTGCAAGTTCATGAGAAGCTGATCGCGACGGCTGATGCGAATGGGGAGATTAGAGTTTGGGATGCATTCACATTAAACCCGTTATTTGCTCCGATGAAGCATCAGACCCTGGTAAATAGCCTCGCGTTCAGTCCTGATGGAAAATTGCTCGTTTCCGGAAGCGATGATTTTAGCGCAAGTATTTGGGATGTTGAGACGGGCCGATTGCTCCATAAACTTCCGCATGCCAGCCGGGTGAGTTGCGTTGCATTCAGCCCGACCCAAAGATTTGTCGTAACAGGGTCCAGCGGCGGAAGCGCCATCCTGTGGGAGGTGGAAAGTGGGCGGCGCATTTTGGAAATGGAACACCTGCGAGGGGACAATGTTCGCCATGTAGAATTCAGTGGGGATGGAAGGCGCATTGTGACATTGTCCGGACGTGGGGCGCGCATTTGGGATGCAAAAACTGGAGAAGCGATCACGCCGATGGTTTCCCACCCGAACGTTTACACTTATACGGGATGTTTCTCGCCTGATGGCGAAGTCTTCGCCACGTGCGGGAGGGATTCAACTGCGCGGGTGTGGAACACCGAAACGGGAATACAATCGGCCCCGAGCTTGCGCCATGACAACGGGGTGCAGTTTGTCACTTTTGACCAGAGCGGCAGCCGAATTGCGACGGCGAGCTTCGATCGGACGATTCGAATTTGGGATTGGAAGCGGGGCGAACCACTGTGCCCTCCATTGAGGCATTCCACCTCGGGTATTCATGCAGTCTTCAATAAAGATGGGACTTTTCTCCTGAGTACGGATGCGGATTCAACGCGGCTCTGGGACTTTTCGGAAAACGAACCGGTGAGCGCGACGCGGGTA
>JBQCGE010000676.1:0-4608 GCA_051955955.1 Verrucomicrobiota bacterium | reverse complement strand
GACCGCCGCACCAAAGGTGACCACATTGGATGGACGCCAGGCCCGCGTGTCGATTGCCGAGTCGATGAAATTCGCTGAGCAAACCATTGATCTTGGGCCAGAGGTCGATGTGTTGCCAAGCACCGCTCCGGATGGATCGCTTTCGCTATCTGTTTCGGCAAGTTTCGGCGAATTCCTTGGCTGGTCTGATCCCGAAGAACAAAAGCAACCCCGGCTTCGGATACGAAAGGGAAGTGACACGCGCGCAGTTCCCAACGGGGGGAGCGTTTTACTCTCTTTATCAGAGACAATTGCCGCTGAGGCTTACCCGGAAACAAACCGTTTGTTTGTCCTGGTCACGCCTACCCTGATCGATGCAGCAGGGACCAGGATTGATTGATTCGTCTGTTTTGGACCCGAGTCCCTCGTTCGAAAATATTTTCGGATTATCTCCTTGCGTTGTGCTTCGCTCCGCCGCAAAAAGTCCCGCGTCAGTTTATTTCGTTTGTATGCCGAAAAAGCAAAAATCCAATGCCAAGGCTGAGCTCCTTGAATTACTCAAGAATGTCCTTCCACGCGCTGTTACGGACCCAAAATTGGCCGACAAAATTTACTCCGCGTGTGAAAAGGAGATCAGCACCAAATCCCAGGTCGAACATTTCGAAAAGTTTTGCAATCTGGCTGAACTGCCAAGTCTCGAGCCGGAGTCCGTTTCAGAAGTGCAAAAGCAATTTGAAGAGAGCTTTGGGAAGGGAACGGTTTCCATCATTCCTCATCCCAAGAAGCAGGCCGCCAGCGTGGAAGTTGTCGTGGATGACAAAATTCTGGAAGGCGTGATCAAGGTGGGAAAACGGAGCGAGGAGGAGGACGGCGAGCAGGAGTTCAAGCCCAAGTTTGTTCCATTCCCGATCAGTCTTGAGACAGATCCTGAATTAGTGTGGATTTTGGGGCGTGGCGAAAATCTGACGCCGGAAGAAGCCGCTATTCAATTATCGAAGACCCACGATGATTTCTGGGCTTCCAAGCAGGGACAGAAATTGATCCGCGACCGTGTGGAGCGTTCGTTCCCCGAATTTATCAGCCGCGTGCCTGCGAAGATGCTCAGCGAAGCCGGTTTGAAACGACATTACAAAGATCCGGAAGCATTGAAGCAGTTGAATCCGCCTCGTGCCGGTTGAGGCGGTCGCAATTCAATTAAACGCTGCGAGCGACTTTTCAAAAGATTCTTTGACCGCTTCGCTCAGTTGATCGAGTTCATTGATCGTGAGGCGAAGCGCGCTCAAGGCTTTTGGATCTACAAAACGCGGGTAACTCTGGTAACCGGATCCCTGGCCGATGGTAAAAGCGAGGTAATTCGCCAGGTGCACGATTGAAGCCAGGCGTGCGGATTCGCCAGCATTGGCGGGCTTATGGTGATAGCGGATCGAGAGGACGATATTTTGCGGCAGGTTCCAGCGGTTCAGCAAAATGCTTCCGGCATCCGCGTGATCCATGTTGAAAATTCCTTTTTCAATCGTGTGCAACGGTTGCTGTTTGGCTTCTGCCTCCTTTAAGATTGAGGAGTAATCCCCGTCCATCGCCTTGTTCACGACCAGTTTGCCGATATCGTGAAGCAATCCCGCGGTGAAGGCGATCTCGCTATGGTCGCCCCGGTCGCGGGCAATGATTTCGGCCGCGGTTGCCACAGCCAGGGAGTGGTTCCAGAGGTTGATCTGCTCCGCGCCGTAGTTCTTTTCAGGTTCCGATAAAACGGGTGATGCAATCACCTTCATGATCACCTCGTAGACGGTGTTTAATCCGATCCGCATGACCGCCTCGCTCAACGTCTCTGCCCTGAACCCGCCTGAATAAAAAGCGCTGTTGCAAACCCGCAACACCTCCGTGGTTAACCCGGGATCCACCCGGATCAACTCCGCCAATTCCTCGCTATTGCTTTCCGGATCATCCAGCAGGAGCAACAGCTTCGGAACAATCTGAAAGCCAGGCGGCAAAAATTCAGTTTCGCGTATCAGGCGCGGCAGGTCTTTGGTCATGAAAAGTGTGAATCGGTTGGAATTCCGCCGGGCTTTAAATCAGGAGAACGCAGGTGCATACATACGAATTAACCGTTGCAGTTTGTGCTATCGGCATCATTGACGCGCGAATTGGCGCTGTAATTCAAGTGCCTGGTTTCCACTGAAAACCGTTCGGCTTTATTGGAACGGTTCAAATCGGCATTATTTCAATTTCTTAATCTCGATTTTCTTGAACTGAACCGTCATGGGTTCTCCGGCGTGAATCTGGAGTGCGAGGATGCCGGACTTTGCTGCTTTATCTTCCTGGTCATCGGTCACATTCACAGTGACGCGTCCATTAATGATGTGGGTCAGGTGGTTTCCACGCGCAATGACGATGTATTCATTCCAGTCGTTTTGCTTAATTCCTTTTTGGATTTCCTCGCTGCTCCCCATATTTGCCACCATGCGGATTTTGCCGTCGGGTTGTATCCATGTCATCTGACCGCGTTGCGCCAAAATCCCGCGCCCGCGTTCCTCATAAAGAATGCCGGAATACATTTTGCCCGCTTCAAAATCGGCCTGGTAACCGCCCACCACGAAATTTCCGAGATCTTTGCTGCGGTATTGGATTCCCGAATTGCCAAATCCCTTGTCATTATTGGCCACAATTTTGTAGGTCACGTGCAACTCGAAATCATCCACGGTGCCACCTTTCCAAATCAGGAAATTATTTCCTTCAGCCGGATGTTCCTTCGTTGTCACACCGGTGATCGCTCCGTCTTTAACCGACCAATGCTGTGGCCTTCCTTCCCAACCCGATAAATCCTTGCCATTGAACAAGCTTGTAAAACCTTCATCGGCAGCATGAGTTGTTAAGGCCATTAAAAACGCAGCCGTTCCCGCCACCAGGAGCTTCAAAATATTTCTTTTCATATAAGCAATTCTCTATCGTCCACGCATTTGGGATGGGGCGATTTTGGTGAAAGCGCGGATTTTTGTCCATGTTTTCATTCGGCAAGATGGAGCTTTGCAAAAACCACTGGAAAAATTGAACTGGCAGTTGAAGCTTTGGGCCGCTCGATTCGTCAGTCTTTGACTTCAAGCATTAAAAGAATGGAAACGAAAACTCAAAATTGCCCAGGGCTCATGGGGATGCTCGCCATCCTCCTCGCTCTAGCTGGCTCTCTGCTCACGACCGAGGCTGCTGATAAAAAACGCAACGAACTGCTCCAGGACGATTTTCCGGACCAGGCTGCGTGCATCAGCGCCGAGTTCCCAAAGAATAATACGGCTTTAAAAGGCCATGCCATTCGCCTGAAACATGACGCGAATGTCCTCTTCGATACCGATCTCTTGCGCCTCGCCGCGGGTTGGACAGGTGGTTACATCACTACCCACGGCGTCGCTTTTGACGGCGCTCATGGCGCTCACCCGAAAATTGCTGGCGAACAAAAGTTCGGCAATTCGCAGGCCCCCGGTTGGGCGAATGCAAGTGGCGAATTCACCGATCCTCGCAAGGAACCCTACGGCCCGCTTCCTGAGGATTGGTGCCGTTGGGATGGACATTATGTGATCGGGGATGACGTCGTGTTTAGCTACACGGTCCTGGGCACAAAAATTTACGAACAGCCCTCGAGTGTCGTCCAGGATGGCGAAGTGGCCTTTGTCCGGACTTTCAAAATTACTCCGGTCAAAAAAGATCTAATCGCAAACCTTTTTGAGGTCGAAGGCAGTTCCACCAAATCGAGTGATACCTCCGCAAGCCTCGCCTCTGGTGATTCCATCACCACCGCCACGCTGAATGGCGCACCTAAAGGAGTAAAACTTGTCGCCGCTAATGGTCGAGTGTTGCTCAAGATTGCAAAGGGCACTCCCGCATCCCTCTTTAACGTTGTGATTTGGAAGGGTTCCGCGAACAAGGGAAATCAATTTGCCGCGCTCGCGAAAGTTAAACCTTCGATGGTTGATTTTGAAAAAGGAGGCAAAGCTCATTGGCCCGAGGAAGTCACTACCGTGGGTGCGATCAGCACCAGTTCAACACCGGACGGCGCTTATGTGACGGACTCTTTGACTCCGCCGATTGAAAATCCATGGAAACGCCGGGTCCGTTTTGGTGGATTCGACTTCTTCTCGGATGGCAAATCAGCCGCGTTCTGCACGCATGATGGGGATATCTGGATCGTGACTGGGATTGATGACGAACTGAAAAGCCTTAAATGGCGCAGGTTTGCATCCGGGATGTACGAGACGCTTGGCCTGGCCATTGTTGATGACGTGATTTACACCAGCGGTCGGGACCAAATCACCCGCTACCACGATTTGAACAAGGATGGGGAAGCGGACTTTTACGAAAATTTTAACAACCAGTACATGTCCACGGAAGGATTCCATGAATTTGTTTTCGACCTTCAACGGGATGACGCGGGGAATTTCTACTTCGCCAAAGCAAACCCGGTGAATAGCGGAGGTCCTGGTTTCGGTCGCGGCGGAGCGAATGGAACTGTTTCGTCCCACGCAGGAAGCCTTTTCAAGCTGAGCAAGGATGGAAAACATTTGGAAATTCTGGCGCATGGTTTCCGTGCTCCAAACGGCATCGGCGTCAGCCCAACCGGTCAGGTCACCACCAGTGATA
>JBQCGE010000675.1:0-20401 GCA_051955955.1 Verrucomicrobiota bacterium | reverse complement strand
GGCCTCGGTGCTTTGTTCGCTCAACTTCTGGAAATGGCAGACCTGTCACCAGGGACCGCTTACTTCATCGGCTATTTTGGCCTGGGAATTTTGCTCGCGATCGTGGGATATGGCCTGATTCAAAAATCCATCCACGCATTTTCAACCGTTACTCTTTCACCGGAGAAGGCGCTGGCCACGGCGAAGGGTGAAGAAGTGCCGATTCATGTGAAATCCCATGAGAAGAAGAGCGCTCCGGAACCTAAACCTTCCAGTGACGAATTGAAAAACGAGGCGGACCATGCCCGGGATCGAATGGAAAGCGAAATGCTGGAATTGAAAAATCGGCTCACTCCGAAATACATGGCGAAGTCTTTTGTCGCCGGTATGAAGCACCATCCATTGCGCGCGCTGGCCGTTACCATGGCCACTACTGGGATCGGCGGACTGGTCTATTGGCGGAAACAACGTCATGCAAATGCACTCGCGTTGCGCCGCAAACACCTCAAACGCCGCGCCTGGCTCTTTAAACTTGGGCACGCATGACAGAATGCCTGGATTGACCTGCAAATACCCGCTGGGAATTCAGCGGGTATTTTCTCTGAATAGAAACTCGCGTATTCGGAAAAGATCGTTTACCTCGACATCTGCTTCGAGTTCACGCTCAAGAGAGACACGGCAATGCTCTCCTTTATCTCTGCGAACTCTAACGGTTTTCCATCCGAGCTTTCGGGCTGTAATAAAGTCTTTTCGTGGATTATCGGCGATATAAACGCAGTCTCCTCCACTACAGCCGAAACTCTTCAAAATTTCCTGGTACGATTTGGCGTGCGGTTTCCAATATTCGCGCCCGTATAAATCTGTATAAATAATCCTGGAGAAAAAATCTTCAATTCCAAGGGCTTTGACTTTGTTCTGCTGGGTGGTCAAATAACCATCAGTGATTAAGCCGAGCTTGAAGTCAGAACGGAGGTCATTCAATGCCTGCTTCGCATCTGAATAAAGTGCAATGACAGGCTTGTGCTCTCGATAAACTTTAAGCAGTCGCCCGATCAGTTCTGGATCGCGGGCGATTCCACCTTTCTCAAGAGCCAGATCAAAGATATTGCCTCGCGCCCCATTGTTGAATAACTCGCATGCAATCTCAAAAAATGAGCCGGCATTCCGACCCGTGTTGAGCCACTCGGCGACGGCGCGGAATCCGCTAAAGACAAACTCCCTTTCTGGATAGAGCGTATCGTCGAGGTCAAAGACAACAACTTTAGGCATGCTTTAGAAGAAAACGGATTGATCGTAGCGCAGCATTGTCAGGTTATCCTGCCAATCGGAGTGGATTGAGGTGGGCCTTCCCGATGCCCACTCCAATAACCACTTCGAAAATCTCGCTCCTGCTCTATGCGCCAGCGGGTAACCGCCTCCAAAACGTGCATTGATTTCAAATATAACGGGACCGGTTTCCGTGACGATCGCCTGAAAACAGAGCGGACCAAATGCCCCAGGCAGAGTTGTTCCCAAACGTTCGGCAAGTTGGATCAATCCGTGATGACGCTCGGTCCGTCCTTTGCTGACTTCCCCGCTTCGCGTTTCCATCCGTAGATGCGGAACGGCCACTCGCAATTGATGCGCCTCATCAAAGAACAGGTTAACCGTGTATTCAGGACCGCAGCAACATTCCTGGGCTATGTAATTTTTTAACCCGGGCGAAAGCCTGATAAAGTCGTGTTCAGAATTGAGCCGGATAATTTCTTTCGATGAACTGCCTCCGCGCGGTTTCAGAACGATTGGATAGCGCAGTTCGCTCCCGGTTAAATTCTCAAGCGCGAGTGTGCGTGGAACGGGCAGGCCATGAGCCGCAAGTTGCGAGGCGGTCAGGTCTTTGTTTCGGCAGAGCTTGATGGTGTCGGGTTCTGAAATGGCAATGCGCGTTCCAAATTTCAAAAACTTATTTTTACACTCTGCCAATTGCTGCAACTCCGTATCTATGGTCGGAATCAGGAGCGAGATTTTATTCTCTTCGCAAATTTCCAGGAGTTTTGGGATAAATTCGGGGGAATCACACCGGGGAACGGCCACCGCATGTTCGGACAACTGGCATGCCGCGCTCATTTCCGGTCTCGCATCAGTTGCGAAGACCACGAGTTTTATTCCCAGTTCACTCGCGTCAGCTTGGAAGCACCGTAGGAGTTCTACTCGGCGTCCGGCCGAAGAAATTAAGATGTTCATTTTTCCTTACCGCGCGCGTGCTGGATCGTTGCCCCAATTTCAAGTTTTTCCGGCTTCAATTCTCTGCTGGGCAACAATACACAAGTCGTCCTGATTTACAGTCCTTTTTGCTGCAATTGTAATGAATTAACCCGCTTGCCACTTTAAATACTTTCGAGTTGCTCTAACTTGTGGAGGTTCAAAGTGAATTTACGTATCGCAGCAGCAAACGTGGCAGCCCTGGCCGCCTTGTGCATTGGAATGAATATTCGTGCGCAGGATGGATCAGTTCCTCCCCCCGAAGGCTTTTCAACGATATTGGAAATGGCAGTTGCACCCGATACAAACTTGTCGCGCGCACAGGCCGAAGGCTACTTCCTTCCGGGAGACGGTGGCGGCGGAGTTTTTGTCCTGACGAATTCATCATTACAGACCAATTTCGGCTCGCGAATTTATGCTCCGAAATTGCAGAAATCGTGGGAGCGAATTGTCACAAATCGGTCTTATACCCTGCGCCAGTTCGGAGCTGACCCAACTGGTATTCTCGATTCACGAAACCGTTTGCAGGACATGTTCAACGCCTGTCGGGCAAGACAATACAACGCCATAATTGACGAAGGCGATTTTCGAATCGTTTCCACTCGCCCAGTAGTAATTGGGAAAATTCCGAAGATCCTCGGGCGTGGAGGCAAGCTTTGGAATTCCTTGCCCGATGGCTATACCAACCAAAACAATTACACCACGCCAAACCAGACCTACAGCCAAGCCGCTGTTTTGGACGAAAATGGGAAATGGGTCCCATGGACCAGTAATCCGATGGCAATGCCATGGAACGGCAAAACTGAAATGTTCCATAACGCAACGGACTGTGTCATTGAAGGACTGAATATTGATGGCGGCTGGGGAACGTCTGGAGAAGAGCATCCACCGGGCGTTCGCCCCATTACCGGCATTCACGACCTGGATAATACGGAGGAATTCACCCTATACCAACTGTTTTACAACTCCAGAAACGTTCGTTTTACACAATGCGAGTTCGTAAATATTCCGGGCGATGCCATTGAAGTTGGTCAGGGCATCACCATCGATCACTGTCGTTTCGGTGAATATGGCGACCACCTTTTTTACATGGGCGCTAATGCGAGCGACTTCAACTTTTCTGATAACCGTATCATGACCGGCTTGGGAAAAATTCGCAGCACTCCGGGGCAAACTGATTACGTTGGCATCACGCGGCGCGAAGCATTGAAGTTTCGTGGTTCCAGCAACATCGTCATCTCCGGCAATTCATTTATTGATGAGAACCGCACGGCACAATTCATCAACGTGCAAAATCAATCCAGCCAGCCTGGTGAGGTGAGTTCAGTGGTCATTTCCAATAACATTTTTTCAGGCAGCAAATTTTTGATTACCACCGTTGACCGTGCGCCCGGTACGCCGATCCAAACCATCCGGGACCTTCGCGTCCGGAACAATATTCTGACCTGTTCCAGTACCGCGTTTGAAACAAGTTCCGGGGCAGCAATCGATCTCATGCTCGTCGAGGGGAATCTGGTCAATTGCCAAACTTTCGTTGGCATTATGGGGCATCCTTTTATTACGAATGCGATCAAAAGAGTCAGCTACAAGCAGAATAAGGTCACGTTCCTGAACCCGGTCGCAATCGGCTTTTATCTCGCGGGTAACATCAGCGATCTGGAAATCTCCGAGAATGATTTTTTTGCGCCCACTCCGACCTCCAGTTCCAGCCACCTGATTGTCTCGGGTTACCTCGCCTCCAATTGGGGTTTGCCGATCAATAACCAGCCACAATGGATCAAACAGGTGACTGTTCGTGGAAACACCGCCCGTAATTTTCTGAGCTGGTGGAGTGATGCCGGCTTCGAAGTCTATGACGCTTCAAAGCTCTATACGTACGTAAAGCAATCTGAGCCCGAAATGAACTATGAATTATTTGCCGTGGTGAATTATGGCGGCAAGCTTTACCGAAACCTCCAGCCAACTCAGAACCACGCGCCGGATGATCCCAGGTTTTGGCAAATTTTTGATCAACCGGAAACACAGGTCATCTTTCAAAACAACGTGCGATTTTCCAGCGAGCCAGCCCGGAGTCCAAATAACGCCAACCATTTGTTCTGGCGAAAAACCAGCGCCAATAAACAAAGGCTCCGCGTGACAGAATCAGGGAATGTAAATGTGACAGAAACCAGTGACCCTATTGGGTACGACACCGGGGAGCAAAGCGCACGAGTAAGCTCCGAATCAGTTCAAAGGAATGGTGCGGTGCAGAAGTAACTTTCGCCCGATCAGGCTTGTTTTAATAACGCACGCGCCTTGTTCACCCACCCGCGATCCTGCTTCCGTTGAAACGCCGCCGCATGCTGATCGTCGTCGATCACTTCCTCCAATTGCTTTCGCGCAAGCTCTCGTTCCCCACGCTCAAGATATAGCTCTGCCAGTTGCACGCGAGCCCTTGAATAACTATGCGTGTCCAGCACCGATTTCCAGGCCGCGATTGCAGCTTCTTTTTCGCCAAGCCGAGCGAGTGCTTCCGCGTAAGCCATCATGCTGGACCCATAAGCGTGCCTTGGATTTTCACGCACCACTTGTTCCAGCAGTTCACGCGCTTTTTGAAAATCTCCCTTCCGCAATAAGCACTCGCCATAATGCGCTGCAATATCGGGATCTGCGGAATCCCGCTCATAAGCATCTCGATAAGATTTCTCCGCGAGATCGATCTTCCCTTGTTGAAAGTAAATGTCCGCCAGCTCAGCATGATGATGCGCCTTGTCGAGGTGATGAATCTGGTTTTGCAAATCCCGAATCCTCTTCCGATTGTGCGCACCGGGGATTTCAAAACTGGGCGCGGTTGCAGGCTGGGCGCGGTAGATCAGGAAAAAATAGATGACCGCAGTTATCACCGAAAAAAAGAATATGAAAATGGACCAGACATACTCGCGCTTGCGGAGTGAATCGACGAACATCCAAACCTGGAAAGCAAGCGCCAGCAAAATCAGCGGGTTCCCGAATAGATATTCGGGACTGCTCAAGTAAGTTGATAACGAAGCCAGCATGGGCTCAAATCAGATACTACACTGGAGACCTTATTGCAGCTAAAATTGAAGGTGCAGATGAATTTTGGGGAAAACAATGCGAGTGAAGCCTCCGTGCTGGTAGTCGTGGAAAGAGGTGGTTTTGTAGAATCAATTCATCGCGGTCATATCGCTGTAGTTGATGCAACTGGACGCTTGCTCTATGGGGCAGGTTCGCCATCAGCAGAAGCGTTCATGCGTTCCTGCGCAAAGTTTCACCAGGCCATACCACTTGTCCAAAGTGGGGCGGCTGATCACTTTCATTTTTCTCCCGAGCAAATCGCAATTGCCTGCGCTTCTCATGACGCCGAGCCTTTTCAGGTAAAGCTAGTCCAGTCAATGCTCGGCAAGTTAGACCTCCCAGAGACTGCTCTCAAATGCGGCCCTCAGGATCCTTCCAGTGAGACCGCGGCGCGTGACCTTTATTGCTCACATAAAACCCCGAGTGCCATTCACAACAACTGCTCCGGCAAACATTCCGGCATGCTTGCGACCGCTCTTCAAATGGGCGCCCATACCGAAAACTATTTCCAACCCACACACCCGCTTCAATTGGAAATCGCCCGCATCGTGGAGAAATTCATCGGGCACTCGGGAATAAGAACGGGCATCGATGGTTGCAGTGTGCCGACCTTTTATCTCTCCCTCTTCGATATGGCGCTCATGTTTGCGCGCCTTGCCTCTCCAGAAAATGAACTCATTGAATACGCGCCTTCCATCGACCGGATTTGGCAATCGGTTACCAAATATCCTTATCTCATTTCCAATTATGGCGGATTGGATGCGCTCGTTATGAATGCTGCCAAAGGCGCAATCCTTGCCAAGGGCGGAGCTGAAGCTGTGTTTTGCATGGCGGTGAAACCCTCGTCTAAATTTCGCCATGGCCTCGGGATCGCCATCAAGATCGAGGATGGTTCTGGTTCCCGTGCACGCGCCCCAGTTGCTCTCTCCATATTGGAACAGTTGGAACTCCTTGAGTCGAACGCAATGGGCTCCTTAAAAGATTCTTTTCCAGAAGCGATTTTCAACCGGTCCGGCATTGAAGTGGGCCACATGAAACCCGCGTTCAATTTACAGGCTACCGATAAATAAATTCTTTCGAATTCACGATGCTCCAGAGGATGTCTTCCAGCGCATCTCGCTTATTGTCTGCTCCAGCTATGTATTGCGTTAGCCGGGTTCGTTCCGATTCAGTCGGGGCTCGCGACAAACCTGCCCAGTACAATTCATCCACCATCTGTTGGTTGGAAAGCTTTTCCTCTTCAAATTTGCCCAGCCGATTTTCCTTTGCTGTGATCATTTCCTCCACCAACGGCCCGCTCACGAGTTGAAACGCCTGGCTCATCGTCGGTTCGGATGAACGTTCACACTCGCTTGGCAGCAGTCGTGGCGGCTTTCCAAACTCCGCCAGGAATGTATCCACGGTGCTTTTCCCGCGATTTCTCTCGGAGAGCGCGCCAGCCACTTGCACCGCGCGTGTGCCTGGAGGATATGCTACAAACCGAGGTTGATATCCTGCCACCTGGCTTTGGCAATCCAGCAGTTGCTCAGCGGTTAACCGCCGCGGAATCGAGCGTGCGAAATTCAACTCGTCTTTTTCATTCGTCGAATTGGGAACGACGGAGAGTTGGTAGGTGCGGGAGTTCATGATTACCCGAATGAGCGAACGCAGGTCAAATCCGTGATCCACAAAGTCCTTCGCGAGCGCCTCCAGTAGCTCGGGGTTGAAGGCAGGATTCGAAGCGCGAAAATCATCAAGCGGTTCGACCAGCCCGCGCCCGAATAAATGGAACCAAACGCGGTTCGCCTGCGCTTGGGCAAAGAATGGATTATCCACGCGAGTGAGCCACTGGGCCAGGCCCTCCAGTTCGTCTTCCCCGCTGCGCTCATCAAAACGTTTTGCGTCTCCCAAAAATCGCGCGTGCGACGGATTGCCACTGCGCGGATTTTTTAATGGATCAGCTTTCCCGAGAAAGAGAATCTGTTCGCCTTTGAACTCATGCCCGTCATTGTTGTCCCGTCGTCGGTTCTCCAGCACTTTGTATTGCAACCGCGAGAAGACTGTCATCCAGTCGTAATAATCATCTTGCGACCATTGGTCGAAGGGATGGTTATGGCATTGCGCGCATTGAATTCGACGCCCGAGGAATAATTGTGCCGCCGCTTCGCCCCGTTCACGAGCCGTTCGTGCAGCCCGAAAAAAGTTCGCTGCTGGATTTTTGTAAGTACTGCCTCTTGCGGAAAGAATTTCGCGGGCGAATTGATCCAGCGGTTTGTGCTCGAGAATGCTTTGCCGCACCCAGCGATAGAACATCTCGCTCCCTTTCCGATCCAGAATTCGCTCTTCATTGCGCAAAAGATCAGACCACTTCAGTGCCCAGAAATCGGCAAACTCAGGTTGCTCCAGCAGATCATCGATCAAGCGGCTTCGCTTTTGCGGCGATCTGTCGAAAACGAAACGTCGTGCTTCTGCCGCGGTAGGCAGTTTTCCGTGCAAATCCAGGTAAACACGCCGCACAAACGCTTCATCCGTGCACAACTCGGACGGGTTCATCCGCAGTAGTTCAAGCCGGGCAAAATTCAACCGGTCCACGTAATTATTAGGCTTCGAGTTGGTCCATTTGAAATCGGGTCGGGCAGGAATAAAAGCAAGTCGCACCGGGATTTGCTGGTCCAGGTACCGAACCAACACCGTTGTCTCCACTGGTTCCGACACCTGCACCAGTCCCTCCGGCGAGATTTTTACAACTGGATTCGCCGATTCATACACCGCCACTGAATGAACGTCCTGCGTGCTGCCGTTTGAAAAGATGGCCCCAGCACTGATTTGTATTTGCTTCGCCGGTTCAATCACGATTTTGTCGCGTGGTGTAACTTCCAGCTTCTGAAGTCGTGGCGCACTCGCGTAATCGTTTTTGGCTCCGCGTTCAATCCACGCGAGCAAGGTTTTGTATTCCCACGAGTTCGTTTTGAAGCGGAGTCCTCCCTCATGCGAAATCTGGGTGGTTGGCTTCAGCAGAATCAGGCTCTGTTCCGGCGCGAGCAGATCGACTCGCCGATTCAACTGATCATATGTGAGCGCATAATAATCAAGCTCTGCGCTTTCTCCGCGAAGTGAAAGTTTAAAGCTCGCTTTCCCATTCGCGTTTCCGTGGCATTGCCCCGCGTTGCATCCGGCTTTGGAAAGGATCGCCATCACATCGTTGCGAAAGGATGGCCCATCCTCTGCCTGCAACCGGGAGGCAAACGCACACACCGCAATCAATGCTGCTCCACATTTAAATGCATGGCTTAAGCTCCACTTCATGGCTCGATTGGGACATTCGAGAATATCCCTGCGTGCGCCAAAGCGAAAGCCCCAAACCAACTAAATGCAGGCTAAAAAGATTTCCTGGGGAAGTCGTAAATAGTCGTTGGCCTAAAGGCTATGACAACAGTTCCAGATCGTTCGCATCCACTCGTACGCCAGCGGAACGTCCAATAAAATCAAGCCGCAACAAAACCAGCCACTTACCCTGCCGATCCTCTACAAATCCTTCCAACCCGCACAATGCGCCGTTCCTGATCCGCACCCGCTTTCCTTCTGTAATCTGCGGCATGGCGCACATTTCATATTCGCTATCGAGCGCGGCAAGAATCGCTTCCAATTGGGCCTGGAACGTTTGCTGGTCGGGAACATTTAACAGACTGGAAAGGTAATCGTTCTGGTAAACCTTCTTTTTTTCATGCTCCTGCAATTGGAGAAAGAGATAATTCGGGAAGAGTGGCTTTTCAAAAACTGCCGTTTTCCCTTCGTACTTCTTGACGCTTTTATAAAGCGGCAGGGTGACGTGAAGCCCCTCGCGACGGCAGTACTCCGCCAATTTCTTTTCACACCGCGGCCGGGTATGCGCTACGTACCATGCGAGGCTGTTCGTCGCCTTTTCGTCGAGCTCTTGCATTTATTGCCTTGGATGGTGGCGCCGATGCACCTGCTGCAATCGTTGGCCGGTGACGTGAGTGTAAATTTCCGTCGTGCTGATGCTCGCATGGCCAAGCATCTCCTGGATTACCCGCAGGTCCGCTCCATTTTCCAGCAGGTGGGTTGCGAAGCTATGCCGCAGCATGTGCGGCGTTACGTTCCGGGCAATCCCGCGCTGTTTGACCCGGTTTTTGATATGCAGCCAAAGCGTCGGCGCGGCGAATGGAGTTCCCCGTTGCGTTAGGAAAACCACGCCGGGTGACTTCGCCGTCAAAAGCTTCGGCCGCCCAGCGGCCAGATAGCGCTCCAGTGATTTCACCGCTCCCCGGCCCACAGGCACAAGCCGTTCCTTGTTACCTTTTCCGATCACGGTCACGAATCCTTCTTCAAGATGCAGTTGCTCGATCCGAAGCATTCGCAGTTCCGAAAGCCGAAGGCCGGATGCGTAAGCCAGTTCCAGAATGGCATCGTCGCAGAGAGATTCCGGCGTCTCCGGCACGGTCGGTTTCAGCAAAACCTCAATTTCATCCGAACTTAAATTCTTGGGCAGCCGCTTCCATCGTTTTGGAAGTGAAAGGTTTTCCGCCACGTTTTTGCCGAGCAACTTTTCCCCCTCACAAAATCGGTAAAATGCTCGAAAGGCTGCAATCTCAAGGTAAAGCGAGCTCGGACTTATTTTTTTGGTCGAATGTTCCTCCGTCCGGGCAAGTTTCCGCGTTTGTTCACTTTGCAAAAATGCGGTGAGATGATCGAGTTGCACCGCTTCCCAGGATCCAATCCCTTCCGCTTCCGCCCACTTTAGAAATTTCCCAAGCAGGGCAGCATAAGTTCTCTGCGTGTTTTGGGATTGGCCTCGTTCGTTCCGAATGTGTTGGAGGAAATCCTCGACCAGGTTTTGCATGCGATGGGGTTTGGCGGGTCAACGCTGCTAAATCAATACACGATCACGAAATCGCCTTTGGAATCAACAAACCCCTGCGCGAAACTCCATTTCGGCACTTCGCTCTGGGTGACCAAGTGGGGTTTTGATTCTTCCGGGAACACTTGCCACCCCAATTTCCCCGCTGTGCCCCACCCCACATCCTCCACCCAGGTCAGGAGTGTCTCACCTTTCGAATTGCTGACGGCGAATGGAAATTTCCTTTTGGCGCCGCGCTCGGGTGATACAGGAGATTGCATTTTGCCATTTATAAAGGTGCTCGCGAAAACATTGCCTCGTGTTTCCCATGCCGAAATGATCCCCTGTTTCGAAGGTTGAATGGACACCGAGCTTGCCGGGCAGGTGGATGTTTCCCACATGTCCGTCAAAAGCGTTTCGAACGACTTCCCCTGGTCACGCGAAACCAGCAGGGTCTCAGGACGGTTTAAGCTTTCCTGCACCGTTCGGTATAAAACAAAAAGCTCACCATTTCTTCCGGCGAATGCTTTCATCCCGCAACAAGCGCACGCTCCGGTTTCGGGCGTATTCGCTCTCTGTTCGGTCGCGAATGTTTTCCCCGCGTCCGTGGAATAAGCTACAAATAAACTCCTGTTCTCCTCCCCCTTCACTCCCGGCGGCACCCCATGCCAGATCACCCACACATTCCCTTTTTGATCCGCCGCGACCGACCCTCCTCCATCCAATCCTCCCGCTTTTGTATTCACCGCGCGCTCGGCTTCAAAACTTTTATGATCAGAGGCCAATCGTGTGTAAACCATCGGCGTGTTCTCAACGCCTTGGATCATTATCTTTGTTGCCCCGTTCCCGCCCATCCACGCGACGTGAACTTCACCCGCTTTTCCAACAGCCAATTGCGGGCCCCGCATGGTGCCCACCGCAATCGCACTTCCCGGATTCGAATTCACCCGGATCGAACTTGAAAAGCGGTTCTCCCCTGGAGCCTGGGTCGCATAATAAATATCGCCGCCCATGGGGTCCCCTTGGAAATAGATCATGTGCACACGCCCGTCCGTCTCCTGGACGACTTGCGGTTGAATTCCTCCTTCCGGCAACCGCTCAAATTTCACCTCGGCTGATAAGCTGCCACACAGGGCTAACAGGCAAACAAGGGCGCGCTTCATAGTTTGCCTGAACTTACCCTTGAGTGAACGGGATGAAAAGCCGGCAAAATGCTCGCGCAAATCTCCCGCCGCAACAGGCTCAATTGATCCTCCAATGCTTTGGGATGAGTTAATGCGTTCCAACCAGGACATAATTTGTGCCAGCCGTTTGGCGAGTTATCGAGCTTTGGCCTGCAATTGAATTTTGTTCTCGAGTTAGGTATTTTGAAATCATGCCTTCGCCAAAATTGCTTCTCGGGATAATTGTGGGGATACTCAGCAGCGTTTCCGCGCGGAGTGCCGTCCCCCTCTTTCAAGCCCAAACGATCGACGATAAAATTTCCATCGGTTACGGCCTCGCCATTGCCGATGTGAATGGGGATAAAAAACCGGATATCCTCCTTGCCGATCAAAAGGAGATCGTCTGGTACCAAAACCCTTCCTGGGAAAAACACGTCATCGTTCAAAATTTAACTACCCTCGATAACGTCTGTATTGCCGCACAGGACATCGATGGCGATGGCAAATGCGAAATTGCCGCTGGCGCAGGCTGGAATCCTGGCGATACCGTGAACAGTGGCGCCGTTTTTTATCTGATTCCTCCCGATGACCGAACCCAAAAGTGGACTCCTGTCCCCCTGCATCACGAGCCCACCGTCCATCGCATGTGGTGGGTACGGGATGATTCAGGCAAATACAATCTGGTCGTGGCTCCCCTGCATGGGCGCGGCAATAAAAACGCACAAGGTGAAGGCAGTAAATTGCTGCAATACATCAAGCCGGAAAATCCACATGATGAATGGAAAACGGTCGTCATTAACAACTTAATGCACATGACCCACAATTTTGATCCGGTGCAGTGGGATGACGACAAAGCCGAGGAGATCTTATATTGCGGCAGGGAAGGCATTCTTGTGCTGGATCCAAAAACAACCAGCACATGGACCACCAAACAACTGGTGAACCATGCTCGAAACCCCGATTTCCTCGGTGCTGGAGAAGTTCGCCTGGGTCATTCGGGCAAGGATAAAATCCTTGCGGCCATTGAGCCGATGCATGGGACGAACGTGGTTGTCTATACTCCAAAACTGACCGGTGAATGGCAACGCCATCTGGTCGATGACTCCGTAGTTGAAGGCCATGGCCTCGCCTCTGCTGATTTGCTCGGCATGGGAAAGGATCAAATCGTGGCGGGATGGCGTGGAAAAAATAAAAATGGTGAAATCGGAATCAAGATTTATGCGTCTAGAGAGGACGGCACATGGAGTAACGCATGGGTGGACCGTGGCGGTATGGCTTGTGAGGATTTGAAGGTGTCCGACCTGAATGGAGATGGTAAACCGGAAATTATTGCTGCGGGACGGGCAACCAAAAACGTAAAAATTTATTGGAACGGCTTGAAAGAGAAGAGATAACGCAGGCAATCTGGCACAAACAATGCTATCTTTCAGGTGAATTCCGCATGATTTACCTAGCGGGCGTCTTGTGCGCCCTTGGCAGGTCAGGCGAAATAAATAGATTGATAAAGTCGAAATCGTGATTACCAGAACAAAAAACCAAGCGCTGAAAGGAGATGCATAGCGATGTCCCAGGACAAGATGCAGCTCCAACGATTCGAGCTTAAATATATTATATCCGAGGATGTGGCGCTCGCGGTTCGAGACTTTGTCGCCTCTTATCTTACGATTGATGAGTTTGGCGCCACCATGCCGAATTTGTCCTACCCCGTTCATAGCCTTTACCTGGACTCTCCGGAACTTGCGACTTATCGCGCCACGATCAACGGCGATAAAAACCGCTACAAGCTCCGGCTTCGTTTTTACGACAACAAACCCAATTCGCCTGTCTTCTTTGAAATTAAACGGCGAATGAACAATACAATTTCCAAGCAGCGTGGAGGGGTGCGCCGACATTCCGTGGATTCGCTGCTCGAAGGCCAGCTTCCCTCACCGGAGCATTTGCTCTCCAAAGAACCCAAGCAGTTGGTCGCCATCCAGAATTTCTGCCGCCTTGCCACAAACCTGCACGCCAAGCCCAAGGCGCATATTTTTTATATGCGCGAGGCATGGATCAGCAAGTTCGATAACTCCGTGCGCGTCACGATGGATCGGGATGTGTTCTGCGATCCTGAGCCGACCGCTCGTTTCGAAACCGAACTGGTCGATCCGGTAAGCGTGTTCGGCAAGAAAGTGATCCTGGAACTTAAGTTCACCAGCCGTTTCCCCGATTGGTTCAAAGAGCTGGTTCGGGTGTTTGGGCTCATGCAATGCGGTGCCGCCAAATACGCGGATGGTATCGCCCTGCTCGGGGAGCATCGCGTTCGTAATGCATTCTCCTTTGACGCCCGGCCGAAAACCAGTACTATTCGCGCTCCCAGTCTCGAAGAGAGCGCCTCGAATGCAAATCAAGGCGAAGCGGAAGTGGGTGCTCTGGTAAAATGATAGATGCTTTATTTCGTGGTGATTTCGCGTCTGCGCCAACGAACGTTCCGGCCATGGTCATGGGACTGTTGTTGGCCTTTGCCTGCGGCCATGTGGTCGCATGGATTTACATGGTGACCCATACCGGGCTCTCCTACTCGAAATCATTTGTTAACTCCCTAATCGTCATCCCGACAGTAGTCGCGATGGTGATGATGGTGCTTTCCAATAACCTCGTCACAGCCTTCGGCCTCATGGCTGTTTTCGCGATTGTTCGCTTCCGTAATATTCTGCGCGATACTTTGGATACCACTTATATCCTCGTCGTCATCGTGCTCGGGATGGCGAGTGGGACCTTGAAATTTTCCACCGCAATTGCTGGGTGCCTGCTCACCTCATTTATCATGGTTTACCTCTGGGCAACCGCCTTCGGTTCACGCCAGCGTTACGACATGATTATTAACCTCCACTGGGCGCGTTCCGTCGAGGACCTTGAGGAATTGCGAAACCTGCTCGTCCGGCACAGCCTTCGCACGGTTTGCGCAAGTCAGCGCTCCAACGATGGATACGAAGGGACAGACCTCTCTTATCGCCTGCTTCTGCGCGACCCAAGTCGCATGGATCTCTTATTATCGGAACTGCGCTCGCTCGATGGCGTCACCCGCGTTACTGGTTTGAAAGCTGAAGAGGAATCGGAAGTTTAAGATGCAACCTTTGCCAGTTATCCCCACACCGCCAGGACAAAAATGGAGGGAATTCCGAATCCGTTTTTTGCCACTGATTGTCTTTGCCTGCACGATCACCGGCATTTACTTCATCTGGAGCAAAGCGCTCCTGCCGCCCACTATGATGGCGCAGGTTGAAGCCGTTTCCACCCTTGTTCGAAGCCCGCAGACCGGCATCATTACGAATCTTTTCATCGCTCCGTTCCAGGAAGTGCATGCCGGCGATCCGATTGCTGCCGTCAGCACCACCGAAAATGGACAGATTGATTCCCGCCTGCAAATGCTGCGCAGCCAGATTTCGCTCCTTCAGTTGGAGTTGGGCACGCTTGTTGACCAGGATCGACTCGCCTTTGCCTATCACGATTATCGGCTCGAATACATGCGCCTCAATCGTGATCTCGACATGGCTAAGGCTGAATTGCCGCATGCTGAATTTGACCTGAATCTTTCCAAAAGCCTTCTATCGGACAAAATCGTTTCCGAATTCGAATATCATACTTTTGCAAGCCGCGTGGACGTTTTGAATGCAGATATTGGCCACCTGGCCGATATGACCGCCGATCTCAAATCGCGCCTGGAGGATACTGAAAAATTGGGCGAATTCAGCACCACGAAGACGAATGTCCTCTCCCTCAAGGAAACGCTCGATCAGCTTGCCACTGCCCAACGCGAGTTGGAAGACCTCCAATCGACTCCTGTTTTGCTCCGAGCCCCTATTGATGGCGTGATCACTGAAATCATGTTCCGTGCAGGTGAAACAGTTACTGAAGGAGACATCATTGCCACCATCAGCGCCAGGGATAGCGAACGTGTGATCGGTTATTTACGCCAGCCTTTCGCCATTATTCCTGAAAGCGGAATGCCCGTGGAGATCCGCACGCGGTCCTGGGAACGTGCCGCTGCCCAAAGCACCGTTGCCGCAGTCGGTGCTCAATATGTCGTCATCACCAACCTCGCTTTCGTCCATCCGAATCTCCCACCGGAAGTCGGTTTGCCCCTGGCGATCACACTTCCAGCCGAGCTGAAGAAAATTGTCCGTCCCGGCGAGCTGGTGGATGTCACTCTTCTGCGGAAGTAATCCCGTTTAAGCCCGCAATTTTTCGAGCCGTCGCCAGGGTATCAATTTCCGCGGGCGTCTTGTCCGTTCGAATCCGCACGATTCTTGGGAATCGCATTGCCAGTCCGCTATCGTGCCGAGTGCTTTTCTGCAATAAATCGAAAGCGATTTCCAAAACCGTGTCGGGTTCCACCGCATGGTACCTGCCGCGTTGCCAGATCACCCGTTTCAGGAGGTGTTGCGTGAGCTGCGCGATCTCCACGTCGGTCAAACCACTGTACGCTTTGCCAATGGTCTTCAATTGGCCCGTTGAATCGTCGCGAACCGCGAACGTGTAATCGCTGAGCACCGCCCGCCGTTTTCCGTGTCCATATTCAGCGCCGACCACAACACAATCGAGTGTGGCGTATGCTTTTTTCAACTTAAGCCAGGCAAGCCCGCGCCGGCCCGGAACGTAAGTGCTGTTTGGATCCTTGATGATCAGTCCTTCATTATTTCGGGCTCGAGCGGCTGTAAACGCACTTTCAATCTCCCCTTCGGAACGTGCCTGGGTGATCCGGGCGAAACGGACACCGCCTGAGATATTCTCCAATGCAGTGCGACGTGCACTCAGCGGTTCCTCCAGCATATTGCGCCCATCCATCCAGAGGAGGTCAAATGCAACGAATTGAACAGGCACCTGCTCGTGCAGGAATAGATCACTTTCGCGCCGGCCCAATCGCTTTTGCAGTGACGCAAATGGGAGAATTTCATCTCCTCGCATGGCCACCAGTTCACCATCCAGGATGAAATCGTGCGGCAGCTTCCTAACCCCATCGGCAATCTCCTCAAAGCTGCGTGTAATTTCTTTCAGGTCCCGAGAATAGATGGCGACAGTTCCACCTACTTTATGGATTTGCGCCCGAATCCCGTCATATTTGTCCTCCAGCCAAACAGTGATCGCAGGCGGAGGGAGCACAAGGTTTGGCAGCGGTTCAATCGGAGTCGCGCCGTGCCAGTCAGCAACCCGTTTCCAAATGTCGCCAGCCGTTTGTTCGGGCGAAGCCAGCATGTATTTGACCGGGCGGAACGGAATAAGCGAAACTGACGGAAGCTGGTTATGTTGCGCCAGTGCCGCGGTTTCACCAATGTTTCCAACCAGCAGGTTTGCTTGTTTGATTTGGTCCAATGGTGCCGAGAATGCCCGCGCAATCGCTTCTTCCACCAAACCTTCTTTCAGCCCGATTCTCAGGTCACCAGTCAGGATTTTGATCAGATATTTAGCTTCCAGCGGCGTTGTGCGATTCAAGGCTTCCACCAGCAACGGCAGCTTTCCGCTCGCTCCACGAGCTCGCAGCAGGTTCTCAAATAGATGTTCAATCTCGTTGATCGAATATTCCGCGTTCTCCGAGGCCCGGACATTCTCCAAAATTTCAAACCCTGCTTCTCCGAGGTCGCTGTGCTTCAAATAGACCTGCCCAAACTCACTTTGATCCAGTTGGCCCACGCCACAAAGCGCATCGCGGATCAATGCCCACCCAAGTTGCAAAGTTTTATTCTGACTGGAGGGAAATGCGTTTCCTGTGAACCAGACCGCCGTAGCTGCAAGTGATTTTGAGGAAAGCCCCTGCAGGTATTCTGATAGTATTTTGGTTTTCTCCAGTTTCTTCGTGGTTGCCGAAATTCCGAGGCAACATTCCGCAAATCTCAAAAAACTTTCGCCCGGTGCTATTTTTGGCCCGGACTGATTTACCTTCGGCGGAGCGACTCGTTCCTTTTCCTTTTTCGGCTTGCGCGGTGTAATGCTTAAAGGAAGTGAGAGTTGGTCCTCCTCACTCAAGGGCTGCGCATCAATTCCGAGATCACGCAACGTTTGGGCGAACTCGGCTGCAAACCCATGCAGCGTATAAACTTTCTTAGGGCTCACTTGCCGGACAAACTCGAGCAGGTCTGAATAATCCGCGTGATCGCTCAACGGAAACGCCGCGTGGGCTCCATAACGAAATCGGCAGTTTGGGTCGACAGCCCACCCGGTTAAAACCGCCACGCGGGTTCGGCCCAGGTTACGCAACATCGCTGATCCAGCCACGCTCGGCGGACAGAGCAGCACCTTACCCTTCGCATTCGCCGCCTCGTATTTTTGGTGGGGCGGAAAACATTGGCCAAATTGCTCGTAAATTTGGGTCAACTTGTAAACGGTTCCATGCAGCATCAAAGGCAGCCCCGCATCTCCCAGTCCGCACAGCAACTCCTGGCTTTTGCCCAGGGAATATCCCAGCAGCACCGCCGTTTCATCGTTGTCCAAAGCTTCCGAGCAGAATCGAATCACGCCTTTAATTACCTCTGCCGTGGGAGGGAACTGGTACTGTGGCCGCCCGTAGGTCGTCTCCATGATGAGCACATCTGCGTGCGTTGGCTCGCACGGTTCCGCTGAAAGTCCGCGGCGCAGCTTGAAATCACCTGTGTACAGTAGCGATTTCCCTTCAGCTTCAATCCACGACATCGCACTCCCGAAAATGTGTCCTGCGGGCAATAGCTTTATGCGATAAGGCACTTCGCCCGTCTGTAAGGTTAACTCCTGGCCAAAGGGCAAAACATGCTCCTGCCATTGCCCTGCTAAGCGGGCATGCATCAACCTTGATGTTGGGGCGCTTAAGATAACCTCCCGATGCACTTCGGTATGGTCCGAATGCGCATGGCTCACAAACACCACACCATTCTGTTGTGGCTCATGAGCATCCAGCCACAATCCAAGCCGGGGCAGGTAAACTCCGCCCTTGTGAAATTGTAGCTTGAATGGTGACATCCGCCGAAACTTACGCGAGGCAAACCGGCAGAGTCAATTTTCCGAAATATTGAGAGTGCGCTGATTCGGAAAAGATTTCGCCGCCGGACTGCTTACTGCCCGTGGGGTAATCTTTTCCGTTCTGAAACGAATTTGCGTGCAATTGCGTGCAATTCTTCCCAATTGTTCGTTTCCAGAATGCGCTTCGAGATCAGGGATGACCCAATCCCCACCGCGACCGCACCCGCTTCAAACCAGGTCGTCAGGTTTTCAACTGTCACTCCTCCAGTCGGAACAATCTTCAAATGGGGCAGAGGCGCGAGAAGCGATTTAATAAATCCCGGTCCTTGAGTTTCGGCTGGGAAAAGTTTTATGAAATCCGCCCCTGCTTCGAAAGCGGTTTGTGCTTCGGTCGGTGTATAAGCTCCCAGCATCACCGGTTTTCCAAGCGAACGTGTGATTTTCGCAATTTCCGCCCGGCAAATCGGGGTCACGACAAAGTTTGCTCCTGCCTCAATTGCATCCCTTGCTGTTGTCGCATCCACCACTGTTCCCACTCCGATCAACGCTCGATCGTTGAAATGCCTCGAAGCATTTCGGATCGCTTGAAATGCTTCGGGAGTGGTCATCGTCACTTCCAGCAGATCAATTCCTGCACTGACCAGGGCCTCTCCCAGGGGAACGACCTGTTCAGCCGAGCGAGCTCGAATAACTGCGATAAGCCCTGTTCTCGTTAATCGAGCGAGTAATTCCTCGTTTTGTGACATGTTCGTTAGCATTCAAATTTCTTCCAGGAAGGCAAGAGCCGACCGCCTGTCACCGTCAACCATCTCCCGGCGGGTCTCTGACTCTTCCGAGATAGCCTGACTAATCCCATCAGTAAAAATATGACCTTGCCACGCTACTAAGAACACCAACTCGTCCGCCGGTTTTCTGAACTCAAAACCGTCCCATGCCGCATTGTTCCCAGGCCCACGGGCTTCGATACTGGCATTGTATGAAAGAACAAATCAATGTACTGAAACTGACGGTGCTGACGGCTTCGGTGGCCGCTTTCGGGGTGGGGTGTGCCTCCTCGGGATATGCGCGATACGATAACGATTCAAGCAACCACGCCATGGGTGCTTCCGCCAGCGCAGACGTGGGCAGCGCGAGTGCAGGGGTTTCCGCCAGCGCAGATGCGGACACAACTCCGGATGCAAATATTCGCACCGATATGGACACTCACATGGATCACGCGGATATCAATGATCATAATCACCGCTCACATCGGTATCACGATTCCCGCTACTCGATGGATGATCGTGACCATGAATCGGCAGGCGAAGCACGTGAAACCGTTAGCGCCATGTCTTTCACGGCTGTCACCAATGCGCGCCAGGTAAACCAATTTCCATTTTACGATTGGCCGTTGCGCTCGATTGATACGTACACCTTTGCCGTTCCGGATCCGGATGTGAATATCAGCGCACGCTCGGACCTGCCACAATTTAGCGTGAATCTCCCTCCGGGTTCCATCTATGTGGAATCGGCCGGTGGTGCTGGTGAAGTCAAAGCCGGTCGGGTCATCCAACACAGCCCAAATCCGGGAATTCCAAGCCTTTAAGCGGTCTGAAGCAAGAGAAGTGAACGAGAAGTAGTCGTGTAACGCGCTGCAACGCGCGGTTATTCGGGAAAAAGCCGCGGCAGGATTTTTGCCGCGGCTTTCGTATTATAATCAGCCCTAGGCGCTGACCTGCTTGCCATACTCCGCAGCGTTCATCAGTGTCTGTGCCTCGGAGGCATTGCTCAATTTTAATTTGAAAAACCATCCCTCCCCGTACGGATCTGTATTCACCAGTGCCGGATTGGCCACGACCGCGTCATTCACCGCCACCACTTCTCCGCTGACCGGCGCATAAATATCGCTCGCCGTTTTAACCGATTCGACTACCGCGCACGCATCATTTGCCTTGAATTGTTTCCCCTTGGCCGGAAGCTCCACGAACACAATGTCCGTAAGCTCATGCTGCGCATGGTCAGTGATGCCGACGATGGCATGTTCTCCCGCGATGCGCACCCATTCATGAGTTTTGGCGTATTTTAAGTCCGAAGGAATTTTCGACATATTGTAACGTTTTTATTGATTTGGTTTGGTATAAAATGGCTTTGGCGCAACCAC
>JBQCGE010000674.1:0-2598 GCA_051955955.1 Verrucomicrobiota bacterium | reverse complement strand
CACAGCAGAATATCTGGCGTACGGAGAAGGTTCGTTTCAAGGAGGCCGGATTCCACATTATAAATAGCGAGCGAACCGTTTCGCCCGGGTTGGCCACCTGCCACCGCCATGATTTTCCCGGCAGGATCGAATGCAATCGAGTAAACCCGTTCGGCGACATTGGTGATGCGCCGCTTCAACTCGCCATTCGTGCTCCAGATGTTTACTTCGTGGTGTCCTCCGGTTGCGAGTTCGGTCCCAGCAGGGTTGAAAGCCAGAGCCATAATGGGTATTGGCCGCGGGTATTTGGGTGGAGGAAGCGGGTTCAAAGGCGCGGGCACAAGGGCAGCCAATAGATCAGTGGGTGAACCTTTATCCAACTTTGCACCCTCGGTAATCCATGTTTTGAAAAGTTCTATCTGCCGCGGTTCCAGCGCATCGTCCTTCTGTGGCATGCGATCATTTGGATCAGCCGCGGTCAATCGGGCGAAAAGTTCACTCGCATCGGCTTTGCCTGGAGTGATCGAGGGCGACTTGCTTTTGCCCGGAGTCATTAAGTCTTTGAATGTGTGCGCACGAAAACCGCCTCGCGCTTTCTCGCTCCCGTGGCAGCTCACGCATTTATTCAGGAGAATGGGCACAATATCCTTGCTGAATGAGACAGCTTCATCGGCGGCAACCGTCATTCCAGCCGAACCCAGGAGCAACAACAACGGCGCAATGATTAAACCGCTTCGGGACATGCCTTCATCAAACCGAAGAACAAACCGATGCTCAACCAGAATCACTCACCGATGCGCTTGACGTGCTGCTTCGAGTACACTGAACTAATCAAAAAAAATATGGGCAAAACTGTTTCAGCCAACAAGGGGTTGTCACCGGATCAGCGCAAGAAGTTACTCGACATCCTAAAAGTCAGGTTTGAGAAGAATAGCGCACGTCACAAAGGCATTGATTGGATCAAAGTGCAAACACGCCTTGAAGCTCATCCGGAAAAGCTCTGGAGTCTGAACGAAATGGAAAAATCAGGCGGAGACCCAGACGTGATTGGAAAGGATTCACAAACCGGCGAATTCACCTTTTTCGATTGTTCAGCGGAAAGCCCGAAAGAGCGGCGAAGTCTTTGTTATGATCGTGAGGCGCTGGATTCCCGCAAATCGTTCAAACCAAAGAATAGCGCCATGGATATGGCCGCAGCGATCGGAATCGAGCTTTTAACCGAAGAGCAATATTACGAGTTACAGAAACTGGGCAATTTCGACACCAAAACTTCCGTTTGGCTCAAAACACCTCCTGAAATTCGTAAGCTGGGCGGCGCAATCTTTGGAGACCGCCGTTTCGGTCGGGTGTTCATTTATCACAATGGCGCGGAATCGTATTACAGCGGACGCGGTTTCCGGGGCTGCTTGAAAGTTTAACCCCTCCAGAAACTCATTCGATTACCAGTCCTCAATCCCCAAACATTTTTATCGTGATCTGAATCGCCACCTCCGTCGTCGTGAGATATGTTTGGCCAATTCATCTAAATTGATTATGGATGCGGCGGTCTTAAATCACGAAATCCCAAGGCAGGACACGGCTGGTTCCCTCGGCTTCCGCGGAAAGGTGGCCACACTCGCGGGAGTGCCATGGTTCTGCTGGGCAGCCGTGCTGGGGGCGACATGCATCCCGCTCGGGGCGATCTGGGATATTTCATGGCATTCCACCATCGGCCGCGACACTTTCTGGACGCCTGCGCATTTGTTGATTCATTTTGGCGGTTTGCTCTCCGGCTTTACCGCTGGCTGGCTCGCGATTCGAACGAGCTTTTTCGCGACGGAAGCAGAAAAACGATCCGCCGTCCGACTGTTCGACTTTCATGCGCCACTCGGAGCATGGATCATCATCTGGGGCGCGATGGCGATGCTCTTTTCGGCTCCCTTCGATAATTGGTGGCACAACGCTTATGGACTCGACGTGCAGATTCTCAGCCCGCCTCATACAGTTTTGGCCGCGGGCATGTATGCGGTCGCCATGGGGGGATTGCTGCTGGTGCTTGCCCACCAAAACCGGAGCGCTGAGGGCAGCAAAGCGGGCAGTTATCTCTTCACTTACGCAGCGGGAATTCTGCTCACTATGTCCACCATCATCCTCACGGAAAAAAGTTTCCCAAACCAGCAGCATGGATCGCTCTTTTACGCACTCTGCGCCGCAACCTACCCGCTCTATCTCGTCGCAACCTCCAGGGCTTCACGGCTGCGCTGGGGTGCGACCGGCGCGGCCCTCGTCTACATGGCCATCATGCTCGGCTTCATCTGGATACTGCCGTTGTTTCCCGCCGAGCCGAAGCTTGCTCCCATTTACAATCCGGTCACTCACATGGTGCCGCCCTCCTTCCCCCTTTTATTGATTGTCCCGGCAATCGCGGTGGACCTCGTAATGCGCACGGTGGGCCGGCGTTCGGGATTTTGGTGGAACTTTGTTACCGCGTTTTGCTGCGCGGTGGTGTTTCTCGGCCTCTTAATTGCGGTCCAATGGCCATTTTCACAATTCCTGCTGAGCCCCGCGGCGGATAACTGGTTCTTTTCCGGCAACCGTCATTGGCCTTATTTCGCTCATATGGGGGAGTGGCACCTCCGC
>JBQCGE010000673.1:0-5312 GCA_051955955.1 Verrucomicrobiota bacterium | reverse complement strand
AAGCAGCGCCTCTTTCCACTCGCTGCTTTGCCAGATTTGGCCAGCACCGCCCTGTTTCAACACCATTCCAATTGTTCCATGCTGATTTTTGACGCCCATCTTGACCTCGCGATGAACGCGATGGAATGGAACCGTGACCTGCGCCGACCCATTTCGGAAATCCGTGAGCGCGACCGCCATTACTGCGATAAAGTGGATCGGGGCAACGGGGTGGTTTGCTTTCCAGAAATGCGCCGGGGCCAGGTAGGTCTCTGCGTTTCCACCCTCATTGCGCGGTACGTTAAACCTGAAAATACCCGCCCGGGCTGGCATTCACCGGAACAAGCATGGGCCCAAACACAAGGTCAACTCGCGTGGTATCGGACGATGGAAGAGCAGGGGGAGATCCGCCCCATACTCAATCGCTCCGACTTGGAAAAACACTTTCAGATCTGGAACGACGCGAGTGCTGAGCACTCCCGGTTGCCGATCGGTTATATCCTCTCACTGGAGGGAGCCGACTCAATCTTCGAATTGAAGCTGCTGGAGCGTGCGTATCAAGCAGGCCTTCGTGCGCTGGGGCCGGGCCATTACGGTCCAGGGACTTACGCTCATGGCACCGGTTCGCACGGAGGTCTTGGCCCCAAAGGACGGGAGTTGCTTAAGGAGATGGAGAAACTGAACATCATTTTGGATGTGACGCATCTATCCGACGAAAGCTTTTGGGAAGCGCTGGATCATTATTCTGGCCCTGTCTGGGCGAGCCACTCAAATGCACGTGCCATCGTCCCCAAAGAAAGGCAGTTCGATGACGATCAAATCAAAGCCTTGATTGATCGTGGGGCAGTGATCGGTGGCGTCCTTGAGGCATCGATGTTAATTCCTCAATGGCAGTCATCCAAGAGCAAACCAGCGGAGATCGGTTTGAAGCTCGAACAGGTCATTGACCACATGGACCATATTTGCCAACTCGCTGGAAACGCAAATCACATCGGGATCGGCTCTGACCTGGATGGCGCGTTCGGCAAGGAATCTTCACCGGCGGATATCGAAACCATTGCTGACCTGCAAAAATTACCGGACCTCCTTAGCGGGCGTGGTTATGGTCTTGAGGAGATCAAAAAAATAATGCATGGGAACTTTATCGCTTTTCTGGAACGCGCCTGGAGCAAATGAACAGCCTTAAGTACAAAACGCTCGAACGCTGCTTTGCCCTCTGCCTTTGCCTTATTGGCATTGGCTCTGGAGCACTTGCGACTAAATGGCTCCAGGGATGAAGAAAAAAATCGTTCGCGCAATTGTTCTTTTTGCTGCTGCCTGTCTCGTGATCTGGCTGGTTAAAACCACGGATGCGCGCGCGATCATCCGCTCCATCCTCGAAAAAATTGACCAGCTTGGCCCGTGGGCCCCCGTTTGGTTTATTCTCTCCTACATTGTTGCCTGCCTGACCTTCTTTCCCGGTGTGGTGCTGACAATGGGCGCGGGCATTATGTTTGGAGTCTTTTGGGGAACGTTTTATGTCTCGATCGGCGCAACGCTGGGTGCAGGATGCGCTTTTTTGATCAGTCGTTATGTCATGCGGGATTGGGTGCGGCAAAAGCTCGAGCGCTATCCGCTTTTTCGTGTTGTTGATGATGCAGTGGCGCAACACGGGTGGAAAATCGCGGGATTAATTCGGTTATCGCCCGCATTCCCATACATTCCACTTAATTTTGTGTTCGGCCTGACCCGGATTCCATTCTGGCAATTCATGGTAGTGACGTATTTCGCCATCTATCCTTTAACGGCGCTTTTCGTTTATTTGGGGTCTCTGGTCGGCGATCTGGCTGACCTCGGCACCAAGCCAATTGCGACCGGCAATATGAAATGGATCGTGGCAGGTGTTGGGCTCGTTTCCACGATCACGGTCACGATCATTGTGACTCGCATGGCGCGGAAGATTCTCAAAACACCGACCGTTTAGTGGCCTCGTTGTCTTCTCGGGAATTCGCCATCTATTCAAAATAGCCCGTTACCTGATCCGCTTTCCGCGCGTCTTAATCTTCGTAACCGTTATCTTAAACATATGAGAATCCTAAAAAAACTGCTCGTAGTCGCAATGCTCGCGCTGGTTGCGGGGCTCGGCTCAACCAAAGTCATGGCTCAAAACCGCCCAAATCGCGGCAATTTTGACCCGGAACAATTCCGTCAACGCATGATGGATCGTTACCGTGAAGAACTCGACGTCAAGGATGACGGCGAATGGAAGCTCATCTCAGAGCGCATCAATAAAGTAATGGAAGCGCGCCGGGAAGTTGGTTTCGGTGGTCCCGGAATGTTCGGGCGCGGTCGCCGCGGCGGCAATGACAATGACCAGAATCGCCGCCCACGTTTCGGCCCAGAACCGAGCGCCGCTGCCGAGGCATTGGAAAAAGCTATTGAATCCAACGCTTCCGCCGACGAAATCAAGGCCAAGCTCGCAAAATATCGCGATGAGAAAAAAGAAAAACGCGCCAAGCTCGATAAAGCCCAAGACGAACTGAAGCAGGTCCTCTCCGTGAAACAGGAAGCTGCCGCAGTGATGGCTGGCTTGATCGACTAAGCGATCGAGGTTAAATCGCACCCTGGCTATCATGGCTGAAGTTTTAAATCCTGAGTTCCGGCAGTTGCTTGACCAAATGGTCAGCTCCCGCCAACTCTCCAGAGAAGATGCGGAGTTGCTGGCTCGCGAATGCTCCCAGCACTCCCGCAATTGTTTTGAATCCGAAGAGGATGTCCTTCGTTGGCTGGCGAAGGAATATGATCTCGGGTTCACCCGGCTTGATGAAGTCGAGCCTGATCGCCAGGTCCTTTCTCTTTTTCCAGCCAGAATTTTACTGAAGGAGCAACTTCTTCCGCTCCAACGGCTGAACGGCAAAGTCGAAATCGCGACCTCTCGCCTGTTTGCCACCCAGGCGCTCGATTCCCTGAAAACCATCACTGGTTTGCAAGTGGTTCCTGTCCTTGCTCCGACGGAGGCAATTGAACGCGAGATCAAGAAAAGGCTTGGCGTCGGGGCCGACACCATTGGAACACTTGAGTAGGAAGCTGGCCTGCAAGTGGTGGATGATGAAAACCGGGATGATACCAATCTCGACAGCGCTGCTGAGGACGCGTCGATCATCCGGTTCGTCAACCAGGTCTTGAAGGACGCAATTGAACTCCGCGCTTCAGACGTTCACCTGGAACCGTTCGAAGATGAACTTCGGATTCGGTACCGCATCGACGGTGTGCTCCAGGAAGTGCCTGTCCCGGCTCAGATTAAACGATTTCAGCCCGCGATCGTTTCCCGCGTAAAAATCTTGAGCCATCTCAACATCGCGGAAAAACGGCTTCCCCAGGACGGACGCATTAAAATCCGCCTCGACAACAATGATGTCGATATTCGCGTTTCGGTGATTCCGATGCTTCATGGCGAGGCGGTCGTGATGCGCTTGCTCCGCCAGAACTCGGCGTTGCGAGGGGTTGAGTCCCTTGGCATGGACCCGCGCGAACTTCGAGGATTGAGGCGGGTTCTCGGCCTGCCGCACGGGATCGTGCTGGTCACCGGTCCAACGGGCAGCGGCAAAACTTCCACGCTCTACACCGCATTAAATGAGATGAACGATGCGGTTCGGAAAATCATCACGATTGAAGACCCAATCGAATATCAGCTCAAGGGGGTGAACCAAATCCAGGTTTCCGAAAAAGCGGGACTCACATTCGCTCGCGGATTGCGATCTGTTCTCCGTCACGATCCGGATGTCATTCTCGTGGGTGAAATTCGGGACCAGGAAACCGCTCAGATCGCCGTCCAGGCTTCGCTGACGGGGCATCTCGTTTTTTCCACTTTGCACACAAATGATGCTCCCGGCGCGCTCACGCGTCTGGTGGATATGGGTGTCGAGCCGTATCTCGTCGCTTCTTCACTTGAAGCGGTCCTGGCTCAGCGACGCGTGCGCGTCCTTTGCCCGGAATGCAAGGAAGTCGATGATTCGCCCACGACTCAATCGATCAAGTCCCAACTGCACATGCCGGCTGAAACGGCCATTTTCCGCGCTGTGGGTTGCCGTGCCTGCCGCAATACTGGGTATCATGGCCGCCGCGCGATTTTTGAATGGATGGACAGCAACAATGAAATCCGCCAGATGATCCTGCAAAACCGTTCCAGCGACCAAATCCGCGAGGCTGCCCGGCGCTCTGGAATGCGGACCTTGGCGGAGGATGGATGGCGGCTTGTCGCAGCAGGTTTGACCACGCCCGAGGAAGTCTTGCGCGTCACCAAAGATCAATCGCTTATGACCAATGGCGAGGAAAACCCGGCACCTCTCGCAGAAAGCAAACCTTAATCCCGAATCATGGCTGTTTTTCAATACAGAGCCATTCAACGGGATGGCAGCATTTCCGAAGGCAAGCTTGAGGCGGGCGGACGGCAGGAAGCTTTCCGACAAATCGAAAGCCTTGGGTTACGTCCCATCACCCTCGCGGAACATAAGAATGGCAAGGTAAACGGCAAAATTGCGAGTAAGCCAGTGCCCAGGGCGAAAGCTGAAACCTCAGCCCCAGGCCCCGGCCTTAAGTTACAACTCGGTGGAGGAACCAAAATTTCAGCCCGTGTTCTTGAGAATTTCACACGGCTGCTTTCCAGTTTACTTGCGGCGGGAGTTCCCTTGAGCCGCGCTCTCGTCATTTTGCAACGGGAGGCCGCGACCCCAGCAGCAAAGGCTCGTTGGAAGGATATTCACGATCTCGTCGTGGATGGTGTGTCGCTCGCGGATTCCATGGCGCGTTTTCCAGACACCTTTCCCCGCGTTTATGTGGCCATGGTTGAAGCGGGTGAAACAGGCGGGTTCCTCGACGTCGTTCTGGGGCAGATTGCGGATTTCCAATCTCGCGAAAAGGAAATGCGCTCCAAGGTGATGACTGCGCTGCTTTACCCGACGATCCTGCTCTTTCTTGCCCTGAGCGTGCTGGTGTTTCTTCTCGTTTTCTTCATTCCGCGATTTCAGATGATCTTTGCGGGTTTCGGGGCGTCGCTTCCGATGCTGACGCAAATCATCGTTGGCGCAAGTGAACTGCTCCGTTCATATGGGCTGATCGTCGCACTCGTCATCGCGATTACGATTTATTCCATCCGCACCTGGCTCGTCTCAGAAGCTGGGAGGCGCGCGTGGGAAGGTTTTATTCTTCGTGTTCCGGTGATTGGCCCGCTGGTGGCCCAATTTGCGATGGCTCGATTTTGTCGCATGCTCGGGACCTTGCTGGGCGCGGGTGTGCCACTCATTAACGGCTTAAATGTTGCCCGCCGTTCGATTGGCAACCAGGTGCTCGTGGAT
>JBQCGE010000672.1:0-4467 GCA_051955955.1 Verrucomicrobiota bacterium | reverse complement strand
GGTGCGGTCGATTCAATTATTGATATAGTTGGTGGTTTCGTAGCGCTCGAGTTTCTTTGGAAACCTAGCGTTCTGGCCGCAACGGTTACTGAAGGGTATGGTTTCATTACCTGCGCTCATGGCCATTTTCCAATCCCAGCGCCCGCTACTATTGCGATTCTCGCCGAACGCAAAATTTCCATAATCCAGTGCAGCGAACCGCACGAATTGGTGACGCCCACGGGAGCGGCTCTGCTCGCCGAATTTGTGGAGGCGTTCGGGCCGCTGCGAAACTTTGCACCGGAAAAGATCGGGTACGGTTTGGGGGAACGGGAGAACCAGACGCGCCCCAACGTTCTCCGGGCTCTCTTAGGCTCAACCAGTGGGGCTCAGGAGAGTAACCATGATTGGGAAGTGGATCGGATTGTGGTCATTGAAACTAATCTCGACGACATCAATGCTGAACTGCTCGGCTACGTCGTTGAACGCGCATTTGCCGCAGGTGCACTGGATGTTTTTCACACCGCCATTCAGATGAAGAAAAATCGCCCCGGCGTTTTGCTGACGGTTCTTTGCCAGGAAAGCGATGAAGCCGCTTTTACAGAATTGCTCCTGCGCGAAACAACAGCCCTTGGGGTGCGGCGGAGTTTTGTGGAAAGGCGGAAACTGAAACGGGAAATACAATCGGTCGAAACGGTTTATGGCACGGTGGAAGTAAAAATTGGCAAGTTGAACGACCGGGTGATCCAGGCATCACCGGAATTTGAGAGCTGCAAAGTCATTGCCGATAAGAACAACATTCCGTTGAAGTGGGTTTACCAGGCAGCCATGAGCGCCTTGAAAGATCGAATGGAATAAATTGGAGTGTACGAACGAGTGATTGAAACCACCGATTACCCCACCCAAAAAAGAGCTTTCACGGCACCTGAAACAAACTTGCCCATGCTCGGCTTTCACCTTAACCTCTTGCATAAATGGCCAGAGTTCTGCTGGTAGATGACGAAATTACAATGCTGCAAATGGTCTCGGAACTATTACGTTCCGAAGGCCATGAGGTGCATCCTTTTAACAACACCAACGCGGCGCTTGAGGCCCTCGAAAGCATTCAGCCTGAATTGGTAATTACTGATTTGTATCTGGATAAAGCCCGCGCGGGCGGGTTGGACGTTCTTAAGAAAGCCCGCTCGCTGAATCCTCCCGCGGTTACCATTGTCATCACCGGGTTCAGTTCGATTGAAACGGCAGTTGAAGCCATGAAACATGGCGCGTTCGACTACCTCGAAAAGCCGTTCAAGCTGGATGAATTGAAGCTGCGGGTCCAAAAAGCGCTGAACTATACCGCGGTTGAATCGGAGAATCTTTACCTCAAAAAGCAGCTCGGCACGAAATTTCGCTTTAACCAGATCATTGGCACCTCCACCAAAATGCAGGGTGTGCTCAAAATGATCGAAAAGGTAGCGGATACCGACAGTACCATTTTGATCCTGGGCGAAAGCGGCACTGGTAAAGAGCTGGTTGCGCGAGCACTTCATTTCAACAGCCGCCGTCGAAATGCTCCTTTCGTTCCTCTGAATTGCAGTGCCTTGCCGGAAAATCTCTTGGAATCGGAATTGTTCGGGCATCGGAAAGGGGCGTTTACCGGGGCTGTTAACGATAAGAAAGGCCTTTTCCAGGAAGCGGATGGAGGAACCATTTTCCTCGACGAAATTGGGACTATGCCGCCAATCCTGCAAAGCCGCCTCTTGCGCGTGCTGCAGGAGAAGGAGGTCCGCCGTGTGGGGGATAATACTCCGGTGACGGTGAATGTCCGCGTATTGGCTGCCACCAATGAACCGCTCGAGAAGCGAATCAAGGAGGGATCATTCCGGGAAGATCTTTGGTACCGTTTGAATGTCATTGCGCTGAATTTGCCTCCGCTTCGTGAACGGGTGGAAGATATTCCGTTGCTCGTCGCGCATTTCCTGAAGGACAAAGTTTCACCGCGGAACGGGCGACCATTCCAGGTGATGCGGCAATTCATGGATGTGCTCTGTGCCCATGATTGGCCGGGCAACGTTCGCGAATTGGAAAATGCCATTGAGCGCGCCTGCGCCCTCTGCGAGGAGAATATCCTCACGGTAAAAGATTTACCGCCGAACCTTCAGAAGTATGTCGGCACTGTTTCGAGCGATACCATTTTTGAAACGCGCGAGGATGCCCCGCCTCTGAATATGGTGGTGCTTTCGGATGACGGACTCGTGCCGATGACGGTCAGTTCGCCCCAGGGAAGTGGCGCGCCTGGAACCGATCCGATCTCAGGTGAGATTACATCCCTGAAAACCTTTTTGCGCGACCAGGAAGTTTCACATCTCAACCGCGCCCTTGCGTTCTGCGGCGGTGACAAGGAAAAAGCGGCGGAAGTGCTTGGGATCAGCCTCGCCACGCTTTACCGGAAATTGGCGGAAGTCGAAGAGACCGCCTGACGATTTTAGCCTGAAAGAGCAGGGGATCAGCTCAAATCTTGATGAATCCACTCTCTTATTCTAGTTTGGTTCCGGTCGCGTGCTGCAATTAAGCCAGCAAAATTGAGAAAGTTTTTTGCTTTAATTTCCCTCAAGGAATTTTAGGATGCGCCCCCTGTTCGCATTCGATGCGAGTTTGAATTGAATCAGGAAGATTATGCCATTAACTCACACTAAAGAGCTGTTTGCCAAAGCCCTTAAAGGGAAATACGCGCTCGGCGCTTTTAACGTCAATAACATGGAGCTGCTCCAGGCCATTATCGAGGCTTGCGAAGAAGAAAAAGCTCCCGTAATGCTCCAAATTTCCAAGGGAGCGCGGCAATATGCCAACCCGGTCTATTTGAAAAAGTTGATCGAGGCAGCCGTTAGCCTTTCCAATATTCCCATTGCGGTTCACCTGGACCATGGGGATACATTCGAACTCTGCAAGGAGTGCATCGATGAAGGCTTCACCAGCGTCATGATCGACGGCAGCCATCTGCCTTTCGAGAAAAACGTCGAGCTTTGCAAAAAAGTGGTCGATTACGCCCATAAGCATAACTGCGTCGTGGAAGGCGAGCTCGGACAGTTGGTCGGCGCCCAGTTCGACGAAGGTGAAGAAGGCGGCCATTACTCGACCGGCGGCGTTTACACCCATCCGGAAGAAGCAGTCAAGTTCGTGAAGGCCACGAATGTTGATTCACTTGCCGTTGCGATTGGCAAATCACACGGAGCTTACAAATTTAAAGGCGAGCAGCACCTCGACCTCGAGCGTTTGAAGGCGATCAAAAAAGCGTTGATGGATGCCGGCCTTGGTGATTATCCGCTCGTTCTTCACGGTGCCTCCAGCGTGCCTAAGGATCTCGTGCAGGAAATCAACAAATATGGCGGCAAGATGGGTGAGGACACCGCTGGTGTTCCGGAAGCCGACATTGAAGTCGCACGCCGTACGGGTTGCACCAAGGTGAACATCGACACCGACCTGCGGCTGGCGATGACTGCCGCGATTCGCAAGGTGCTCTGGGAAAACCCGAAGGAATTCGATCCTCGCAAATACATGGGGCCGGCCCGCCAGAAGGTGAAGGATCTCGTGCGCCACAAAGTCAAAAACGTGCTCTGCTGCGCAGGACACGCGTTCGACTAAACCGAAAGATCAATAAATTTAAGCCACGCCCGCCGGAACTTTTTCTGGCGGGTTTTTGCTTGCAGGGGCAGGAAGATTTTCCTTCAACAGTTCGCCAAGGCGGCGAATTCCTTCGCGAATCATTTCTTTCGAAGCGTTGGAAAAATTCAGACGAAAGGTGTTGTGCCCCCCTTCCAAGTGAAAATCATCACCAGGAACAAACAGGACGTTCTTCTCCAGCGCTTTTGCTCCAAGTTCTCGCGCCGAAATTCCTTCCGGCAACGCCACCATCAGGAACATCCCGCCTTCCGGGCGAGTCCAGCGCACACTTGGAGGGAATTGTTTTTCCATTTCCGCCAGCATCAATTCCCGTCGTTCGCGATACCGTTCGCGTAAAATCGGCAGTTGCGCATCCAGAACACCGGTTCGGATTAGTTCCCAAATCACGAGCTGCGTAAAGGTGCTTGTATGCAAATCCATCCCTTGTCGGGAAAGCACCAATTTATCTATAAGTTCCGCGGGACCAACTGCCCATCCGACTCGGAAACCAGGGGCGAGCACCTTTGAAAAGGTCCCCACGTTCACCACATTGTGCGCATTCGGGCCAGCTCATTCGAAGATTGAAGGTGCAAATTCACCGTCATAGCGCAACTCTCCGTAGGGATCATCTTCGACGATGAGGGTCTCCGTTTTGGAAACGGCCAAGAGCAACTGTTTTCGTCCGGCAATACCGAGCGTGGTTCCTTGCGGATTTTGAAAATTGGGAACGAGATAAAGCACCTTCGGATTAAGGGAGAGTTTTTGCGCCAGGTCGTCAAAATCAAATGTGGCCTGTCCCCCCTGGACGGAGGTTTCCAAAGGGATAAATTCGGGGCCATAAGGCCG
>JBQCGE010000671.1:0-3680 GCA_051955955.1 Verrucomicrobiota bacterium | reverse complement strand
TGCGCTTTTTTAGCCCTGGAACGTTCCTTTCGTTCCTCCGCCTGTTGCTTGCGCAATTCTTTCGACGGCATCGCACGAACCTCGCTCATGCGCGCCGGCTTCGTATTATTGAAACTGCCGCTCGGCGTCGTCTGCTGCGATTTTTCGAGGTAATAGGCGTAATCGCCCGAATACCGCCGCAATACACCGTTCTCCACATGCACAACATGGTTCGCCAGGGCGCGAATGAAATAAACATCGTGGCTGATGAACACCAGCGTCCCCTCATATTGTTGCAACGCCTCAACCAGCGCTTCAATGCTCGCCATATCCAGGTGCGTCGTCGGTTCGTCCATCAAAAGGAAATTGGGCGGATCAAGCAGCAGTTTCACCAAAGCGAGCCGGCTCTTTTCGCCACCGCTCAGGACACGCACCGGCTTCAACACATCATCCCCCCGAAATAGAAAGCAGCCCAGCAACGTCCGAACCGATTGCTCCGTCACCCGCTGCGGCGTATCGAGCGCCTCTTCCAATACCGAGCGCTCCAGGTTCAACATCTCCACCCGGTTTTGCGAATAATACCCGCACCGAACGTTATGCCCCAATTCCCGTTCACCCCCCGAGCCCTGCAATACACCGCCCATCAGCTTCAGCAGCGTTGATTTTCCCGCCCCATTCGGACCCACCAGCACGATTCGCTCACCCCGTTCCACCTCGAAGTTCAACCCCCGGTAAACCGGATTACTGCCATAGGAAAAATCAAGGTTCTTGATTGTCAGCACGCGTTGCCCGCTCCGTTGCGGTTGGGGAAAACTAAACCCAATACTCCGAGCATCTTCCATCGGCGCTTCGATCTTCTCCATCCGCTCGATCTGCTTCAGCTTGCTTTGTGCCTGCGCCGCCGTCGTGTTCTTGGCCCGAAATCGCTCCACGAACAGCATCAATCGTTCGATTTCCTTCTGCTGATTCTTGTAAGCCGCAAGCTGATTCGCCTCGTTCGCTTCCCGCTGCACCAGGTAATCGTTGTAATTGCCATGATACCGATTCAACCGCCCAAACCGCACATCCACACTCGAATCAACCAGCTCATTCAGGAACTCCCGATCATGCGAAATCATCAGGATCGCCCCCGGATAATTCTTGAGATGCCCCTGGAACCACAGCAGCGAACTCAAATCCAAATGATTCGTCGGCTCGTCCAAAAGCAATAAGTCCGGCTCCTGCACCAGCAATCGCGCCAGGTGCGCCCGCATCGTCCACCCTCCGCTCAGTTCCCGAGCCGGCCGGTCAAAATCTCTCTCGCGAAAACTCAACCCGTTCAGGATTTGTTTTGCCCGCGCCTCAATTTCGAACCCGCCCAGCTCCGCGTAACGACTGTGCGGATCCACCTCATGCCCATGATCTGCCTCCTCACCTGCCTTCAGCTTGCGCAGTAATCCCGGCAACTCCGGATGAACCCCAATCGCAATCTCCAGCACTGTTTCATTCCCCACCGCCGCCGTTTCCTGCGGCAAAAAACCGACCGTGCACCGCCGTTCCAGCGTCACATCACCCGAATCCGCCTCCTCCTGGCCCAGCACCATTTTAAATAAAGTCGATTTCCCGGCCCCGTTTGGCCCCACCAGCCCCACCTTCTCCCCGCGGGTCAGTTGCAATGAAGCCTCGCGGAAAAGCTCCTTCCCTCCGTAACTCTTGCTGATATTAACAATTGATAACATGCAAAGACCGTTAAAATGCCTCGCGAACTCAAAAACACAATCCACGAACACAATCGATTTTAACGCAGACGGCGTTATATTTGCTCCATGCGCTACCTGGTAAAAGCCTCCCTCAAACCCGGTAAACTTCCCGCTCTCCTCCGAGCCATTCAGGATGGCTCGCTGGGGCAGGGGTCAGTTGCGGGCCATGAATACCTCGAAAACATGCGTTCCGCCCGGCTTACGGCCAATCAACAACTCCAATGGGTTGAAACCTGCTTCTGCCGCACCCCGCTCGAAGAGGAGCGCCCCTATTGGGAACAGTTTCTGAACCTGCTTGAAGTTAAAGATGCCCACTCCCGCCGCAATTGCCGCCACGAAAATGGCACCGAACCCTGGGCCTGCTTCGATTGCGACTGCACCCGCAACCTCGAACAACACCTTGCCCAAACCGGCCAAAACTTCCTTGAATCGGTCTCCAGCCAATCTCCAAACAACAGGGCAGGGTGATCCTCCACCAACCCAAACTCCAATTCCTTTTTTTCTCCCTATCCGCGTATTCCGCGCAATCCGTGGTTAACTCCCCCAATTCCCTCGCCCTTTTTAAGGGAGAGGGCCAGGGAGAGGGGTGCCCCGGCGTCTCCACGCGCACCAGAATTGGCAGCGTTACCAATTTCCTTTTTCCCTTCGCGCCTCCGCGTCTCCGCGTGAATCTTTTCCCCTCCTCCCCCGATGCGTTCCCATAAATTTTCAAAAAAAAGCTTGCACCCCCTTCCTTCCTTGCTACCCTGCCAGTCGAATATGAACCCAGCAGCCAAATCAATCTCTGGCTCAAGGAGTGCCCGTACTTTTCCGATAAAAAAGGGTATTGACACTGCCTCTGGCTTTTGAGACATTGGCGCTACACACGGAACATTACAGAATAAAATGAGAACCAAAACACTACTTCTTACGGCTGCCCTCAGTGCGGCAGGCATGGCCACTTCAATGGCTCAGGTTTACTCGGTGAACGCAGTGGGTTATGTGAACACCACTCTCAAACCGGGATACAATCTTATCTCCAATCCCTTAAACGCCGCAGACAACACCATTCCTGCTCTTTTTGCTGGTGTCCCTGCTCAAACTCAGGTTTACGTTTTTGACGGGAATACCTATCAAACTGCAACTTATTTCGGCGCAGCTCTCGGATGGAATCCTGCTGCAATGCGAACAGTTCAGGTGACTCCAGGTAACGGTGTATTTGTTCGTAACCCAGGTTCGACTGATGTTACTTTGACTTTTGTTGGTGAAGTTCCGCAAGGGGCTGCAAGTAACACGCAAGTTCCTGCTGGTCTTTCGATCAAGAGTTCGGCGGTTCCTCAGGATGGTACTGTCTCTCAGTTGGGATACCCAGCAGCGAGTGGTGATCAGCTTTACAAATTCAATCCAGCTACCCAAAGCTATACTACTTATAGTTATCTTGGTGCCCCACTGAATCGTTGGAGCCCATCAGAACCAACCATCTCCGTTGGTGAGGCTGTTTTCATTCGTAAAACTGCGGCCGCCAATTGGGATCGCAATTTTAACGTGAATAGCTAATTTTAGCGCTAATCAGTAATTCGGAACCATAACTCGAGAAAAAACCAAAATGAAAAAACTACTAGTAGCATTGGCTGCGGTCATAGTATCCGCTGCCACTTACGGACAGGGGCTAGTCAACTTCAATAACCTGAATGCCTTAACAGATCCAGCTGCCGGAATTTATCGGCCAGGCGGAACTGTTGGTGCAGGCGCTGGAATTACAGCTCAACTGTTTCTTAACAGCGGTGGAACAATGACCTCATTGACTCCTGCGACCACGTTCTTTACAGATGCGGGATCGGAATTCCTCTTGCAACCTGTCGATATTACAGTTGATGGAGTAGCTTCGGGAGGTACAGCAAATTTCATCGTGCGTGCTTGGGATTCGAGCTTCCAATCGTATGATGCGGCCCTTGCTGCTAATGGTCTGCGCGGTGAATCAGC
>JBQCGE010000670.1:0-3766 GCA_051955955.1 Verrucomicrobiota bacterium | reverse complement strand
GATGACGGGCGTTTTGCTGCGCCAGCAATGGGGATAGCTATGGTGATAATTCTCCTGGTGCAGCAAAGCGGAGCGGAGCCGGAGTTCGTGCAGAACGATTTCATTAGCGTCGCTTTTACCGTGTTTCTCGAGGATCGATTTGCCGATCATTTCAGCGGGCATTTGCTGCTCGCGAGGGAGGTCATTCGTGTAAGCGAGCGCGCCGTTGTCATCCACGGGCGAGTAGATTGGCAGCCCGTTTTGCAGACCGAGATGGTAATCCTCCATGCCGTGGCCGGGAGCGATGTGGACAAAGCCCGTGCCAGTGCTGTTCTCCACAAATGAATCGCCAGCAAAGAGCTTGCCGGTCCGATTGCAAAATGGATGCTGGTATTGGAACTGGCCGAGAATTTCTCCCTGGAGCGTGCGGATGATTTCGTAATTATCCCAATGCGCTTTTTCCGCCACGCTATCGAGCAAAGCATTCGCGACGATGAAAACGTCGGTGCCGACACGGACCATCGAATAATTGAAAGTCGAATTGTAAGCCACAGCCAGATTTGCCGGAAGCGTCCACGGCGTGGTCGTCCAGATAATGATGAACGTGTTTGGCTGTCCCAGAACAGGGAACTTCACGTAGATGCTCTGGCTCACGTGGTCCTTGTACTCAACCTCCGCCTCCGCAAGCGCGGTGCGACAGGGAATGCTCCAATAGACCGGCTTTTTACCACGATAAACAAAGCCCTGATCGACGATATCCGCGAAAAGACGGAGTTCATCCGCTTCGTATTCCTTGTTCAGGGTGAGGTACGGATTTGCCCAATCCCCAAGTACGCCGAGGCGCTTAAACTGCGTCCGCTGGAGGTCGATGTATTTACGGGCGTAAGCGTCGCAAGCTTTGCGAATCGCGGCGGGATCGCTCTCTGTATCGCCCGCCTTGCGCATTTCCTGCGAAACCTTGAACTCGATGGGAAGGCCGTGGCAATCCCAACCCGGAATGTAAGGAGCACTTTTACCGCGCAAGGTTTGATACTTGAGAATGATATCCTTAAGGATTTTGTTGAGGGCAGTGCCAATATGCACATCCCCGTTCGCAAACGGTGGGCCGTCATGCAACACGAACTTCTCCGCATCGCGCCTCCGCTCCTGGATGCGATTGTATAGTTGAGAATCCTCCCACTCCTTCAGGCGTTGGGGCTCGCGTGTGACCAGGTCCGCCTTCATCGCGAAGTCGGTCCGGGGCAGGTTCAAGGTCTCTTTATACTCCATGAAACGAAACGCGGAAGGTACTCAGGAGGAAAAATGGTGTCAAACACCAGGCTCAATCTGCTGGATACGGCGGAGGTGCCTGCCTCCTTCAAACTCCGTGTTTAGCCAAATATCGACAATGCGGAGAGCCACGGCTTCATCGATGGTGCGTTGGCCGATGGAAAGCATATTGGCATCATTATGCTGGCGAGCCCAGCGTGCGGTTTGCTCACTCCAGCAGAGAGCGCAACGAATGCCGCGAACTTTGTTGGCAACCATCGCCTCGCCATTGCCCGAACCGCCCAGGACAATTCCCCGCTCGCATTCACCACGCGCTACCGCTTCCGCTGCAGGCCGGATGAATAGCGGGTAATCGACAGGGGCCTCGCTGTCAGTGCCGAAATCCATCACCTCATGGCCCTGGTTGCGAAGGAACTCTTTGATTTTTGCTTTAAAAAGAAATCCCGCGTGGTCTGACGCTATCGCGATTTTCATCCCGTATTGAAGTTACTCCGTTTAGCCAAAACGCACACGAAAAAGCAAAGTCATTACCGCTAATCTTTCCAAGTTGAGATTTCTGGTGTGATGACTGAGGTCTCCTGCACGGGTCTTACTTTGAGTTTTGCAAGCCCTGAACATACGCTCAGAAAATGGCAGCAATTGAAAATAAAAGCCGTTCCGCATCGCACGGAACGGCGTTTTAAACCTGACGCGAACTGCTCGGTCAGGCTTCGAATGATTTACCGCAACCGCAGGAGCTTTTGGCCTGCGGGTTGGAAATTTTGAAACCGCCCCCTACCAGGGCGTCTGAAAAATCAACGATGGTGCCGCGAAGGTATTCGGCGCTGACGTTATCCACGAGAACGGGAACGCCCAGAAATTCGGCAGTAAAATCGCCTTCGCGTTTTTCATCGAAGGTCATGCCGTATTGATACCCGGAGCAACCGCCAGACTCGACATAGAAACGAAGTCCCTTGCCCGTGGGGTTTTCTTCCTTCTGGAGCATTTCGCGCGCTTGCATCGCAGCCTTATCCGTCAGGCTGACGATGACTTCGTTTTGGGCGAGAGCACTCATTACATCCTTATTTTACGAGTTCCAAAATGCTGTGTCAATTGAGCGGACGAATTGAATCCGGCAACTTTTTAGCTACGCTCTCGCTCATTTCCATTTCAGGAGAAATGACGAATGAGGAGCATGACCACAAAACCGAGAATGGCAGCAAGGTAATCATCAATGGCCAACCCCCAACCGCCCGGTAGGTGTTGAATTTTGCGAATGCCGAGCGGCTTCCAGACATCAAACAGACGAAATAGTGCGAAGGCCGCAACCGGGAGATACCACTTATCGGATTGGAAGAAACTTTCGAAGGACGGAGCTCGCGGAAAATCGAGTGCGAATGCCCCCCAAAAAACCAGTGGCATTGCGGCGATTTCGTCGATCACGATTCTGCCCGGGTCCGTCAGGCCGAGAATCTTTTCCGCTTCACCCCCCACCCAAACGGCGACAAAGAAACCGAGGACGATGCCGCCGAGATAAACCCAACTATTTTGCGGAAGGAGAAGGAGCCAAATCCAAAGCAAGCCAACGAGACTGCCCCAGGTTCCGGGAGCGAATGGAATTTTCCCTGAGCCGAATCCTTCCGCGACGAAAAGTATCAGTTTGTCACGGAGGGAGTGCGTCATCTTAGCGGCTGACCGAGGCTTCGAGTGGGGATTCAGCCCGCAGACGACTCACGATCGCTGGCAGGTGCTTGATGAGGTAATCGACTTCTTCATCCGTGTTGTATTTGCCGAGGCTGAACCGGATGGAACTGCGAGCCAGGCCAGGAGGCAACCCCATTGCGGTGAGGACATGGGATGGCTCAATCGAACCGCTCGTGCAGGCGGAACCGCTGGAAGCGCAAATCCCAAGCTGGTTCATCAGCAGGAGAATGGCTTCGGCCTCAATGCCGGCAAAAGCAATATTGGAGGTATTGGGCAGGCGTTCGTGGCGTGCGCCGTTACGGCTGCAATCGTCGATATTGCGCAGAATGAAATTTTCGAGCCGGTCACGCATTTTTCGGACGCGGGTGTTTTCGTCCTTGATGTTGGCTGCCGCCATTTCGGCTGCTTTGCCGAAAGCCATGATGTAGGGCACATTCTCGGTACCGCCTCGTCGTCCGCGTTCCTGCTGGCCGCCAATGACATGAGGAAGAAACGGCGTGCGGCGACGAATGTAGAGAATGCCAATCCCTTTCGGGGCATGAAGTTTGTGCGCCGACAAAGAAAGGAAATCAACACCCAGGGTGTGGACATCGATTTTCATTTTTCCAGCGACTTGCACCGCATCCGTGTGAAAAAGAACATCGCGACTGCGGCAAATGGCGGAGATTTCAGCAATCGGAAAGAGAACTCCTGTTTCGTTATTGGCCCACATCACAGAGACAATCGCCGTGTCCTTGCGGATGGAGCGCTCCAGCAAGTGGATATCGAGTGAGCCATCCGGTTCCACAGGCAAGCGCGTGACATCGTATCCCTGCCGTTCCAGAAACTTGGTGTA
>JBQCGE010000669.1:0-12662 GCA_051955955.1 Verrucomicrobiota bacterium | reverse complement strand
TCCACTCCCATGATTCATGGCGACCGAGGGCAGATCGAAACATTGCTGATCAATCTCGCGGTGCATGCCCGCGAATCAATGTTAAACGGCGGCCGCTTTGAAATTACAACCAGCCATCTTCACCTCCGGAAACCTTTCCGTGATCACGTCCAACTCAATCCGGGTGAATACGCTGTCATTACCATCAAAGATTCCGGCCATGGTTTAAGTGAGGAATATCAGGAACATTTGTTCGATCCTTTTTTCGTCAAGGAAGCAGTTGGCCACAATTCCGGCCTTGGTCTGGCGACCGTTTACGCCATCGTCAAACAGCATCAGGGACAGATCTCCTGCTCAAGCCAGATGGGCAAAGGTTCCGTTTTCAAAATTTATCTCCCGGTGCTCACGCAAGCTCCGAATCCACCAGCACCAACTCAAATCGAATCTCCCAAGGATGGCTCACTCATCCTGGTGGTTGAAGATGAGGAGGTGCTCCGCGATTTCGCCAGTTTGATCCTCCAGAAGCACGGATTTCAGGTCGTCACTGCTCGCGACGGCGCAGAAGCCTTGGCGCTCGCCGAAAAAGATCCAACACGCTTTAATTTGCTCTTCACCGACGTAGTCATGCCCCGGGTCAATGGCGCGGACCTCTGGCGCAAGTTGGTGAAGCTTTCACCCGGCCTGCCAGTAATCTTCACTTCCGGGTATCCTCGCACCATCTTGTCCGAATCCGGCCTTGAGGATAATGCCCACGAGTTCCTGCAAAAGCCTTACACAACCAAAGCTTTGCTCGCCAAAATTCGCGAAGTCCTCGGAACGGAAACCGCTCAGCCTTAACCGGACTGCGGCACCCGCAGTCAAAAATAGAAGGTAAAAGCGGCGAATTTTTTCGTTCGCCGCTCTTTTTATTTTTCGACATGCTCCGCCTATGAAAAAATTCCTCGCCACTCTCTTCTGCGCAGCGACTCTCGCCGCTTCACTCTCCGCTGCCACGCTTCCTTCCGCTTCACCGAAATCCGAAGGTTTCATTCCTGACCGGTTCGACATTCTTCATCAAACCACAAAGCGTTACGTGGATAAGGGCAAACACGCTGGAATTATTACCCTCATCGCGCGCAATGGAAAAATCGTCGATTACAACGCTTACGGCTATCGCGATATCGAAAAAAAACTTCCCATGGAGCGCGACACGATCTGCCGGGTTTATTCCATGTCCAAGATTGTCACCTGTGCCGCCACTATGATCTTGTTCGAGGAAGGCCGGTTTAACCTCGATGATCCCATTGCCAATTACCTTCCAGAATTAAAAGAGATGAAGGTCTGGGCAGGCGGCACACAGGAAAACCCCAGGCTCGTCCCGACCACCCGCCCCATCACCATTCTGCATCTGCTCACCCACACAAGCGGACTCATCTATGACTTTGCCGGCGATGATGACCTGACGAAACTTTGGCGCAGTGCCAACCTCTGGAGCGGTCCAGGGCTGACCAATTTTATTTCAAAACTCGGCAAGCTCCCACTCAAGCATCAACCCGGCGACGCATGGACTTACGGCGTGAACATGGATGTGCTCGGCGCGTTGATTGAGCGCGTCTCAGGAAAATCCTTCGGCCAATTTCTCCAGGATAGAATCTTCGGTCCGCTCGAAATGAATGACACCGGTTTTGATCTACCGGAATCGAAAATGGGACGCCTTGCCAAGACCTACAAACACGGCCCAAATGGCCAATTCGTCGAAGACCAACCGCTGATCGACACCTGGCCCGATGCAGGACACGGCATTGAAGCGGGTGGCGCGGGATTGTTCTCCACCGTTGATGATTTCGCGCGCTTTGCCCAAATGCTCTGCAATGGCGGGACGCTCGGCAGACAACGAATTCTTGGCCGTAAAACGATCGAACTCATGACCGCCAACCACATGGAGGTTCTTCCCAACCACCAGGCCGATTCCCGCCAAAAAGGCTTAGGCTTCGGCGTCGAGGTGACAACCGATCTCGGGAAACTCTCAATGCCCTCATCCGTGGGTCAATTCGGCTGGTACGGGGCTGCCACCACCTATTGCCAGATCGATCCTGTCGAAAACATCGTCGCCATCAGCTTTTCCCAGCATTTCCCCTTTAACGAACACAACTGGTTCGCTGCGTTCCAAACTGGCTATTACCAGGCTCTGAAATAGTCTCGAGCGTACTCAGGCAGTTTCGAATCAGCTCGATGACTCACCTCGTTAAGTGAGGTGCTTGATTTCCATGCTGCCCCATCGGTTAGCCAGGTATTCCAGAACCAACCTGCGGTGGCACTGGTGAGGCTTGTCTTCACTGCACAGAAGGCAGCTTCCGGATAGAACTTCCGGATCGATCTCGTTTTCGATCCGTCGCGCTTCCATCAACCCGATAAATGCCTTTTCATACTCCGCCCAACTCCCCTTCTCCTTCTTATACGCATCCAACATCGACTGGGTCGGCGCCAGTAACGGCTCATGCAGATAATTTATTCCGAGTATCTTCTCTAAAAAATAGGCGAGGTCATCCCGTTTTCTGAATCCCGCCAACTGCGAGTTGTTATTCAGCCGCACGTCAATGAGCCGTCGAACTCCCGCGGAACGTAGCGTCTCAAAAAAACTGCGCGCGTTTTTCTGCGTGAACCCAATGGTGTAAACGGTCATCGACTTTACCTGGTATTTGGATGTTCCTCTTCCTGGTACGCGATCTTCTCGCCTCGCAGTAAATAGGCCCTGCATACCAACGCTTCACGGCTCTCAAAAAGATCGAATTGTGGAACTTTTTCCTCCTGCATTAATCGCTTCTCCGCTTCCTCCTGCAACTCAATGCTCCCATCTTCAAGGATATGCCGAACTCCTGCCCCGCGCCGCCCAAGCTCCCGCGATACCAGTATCGTCCGGTGACACTCGAGCGGGTCTTTTTCCGCGCACATCAACGCCAGTCGATAACGCTGGGCTCCCGATAAAATTCGCTCAATCCCTTCCAAAAAAATTGGCAATTGAACAATCTTTCCATACTCCGCCACGCCGTTGGAATTATACGTTTCCACTTCCTTCCGCCGCGCGCCCAGTTCTTCTCCTAAAAATACATAACGAATTCCGGTTTTCGCCGCCGCATCCTTCAACGGCTCCCGGTTAAAGTGCGGCTGCCAGGCGCTATATGGACTGCTCCGCACGTCAGCAATCGCGGCGATCTGGTGCGCTTTCAACAATTCAAAAAAGCGCTCCAGGGTGTGGGTGGAGTGCCCTATGGTAAAAACTTCAGGCATCGGGCTCAAAGATGGTGGCGCAAATTTTGTAATGCCGCCCGTTATATTCAGGCGTTAAGCTCACGCAGAAAAAAATCGAATCACGATTTTCCAACTCCAACTCCTGCCGCTGCGTGGTCATCCGGCTGATTAGGTCATGGCGCGACATGAATTCCGGGTCCGTAATCGAAAATTCATGCGGACGTTTCCCGTTCCGCACCCATAAACGCCGCTGCTTCTTTTCTTTTGCATGGCCAGGATTCGACCAGTCCTGTCCATTCTCCTTCCAATAAACAATGCTGTATTGCTTGGGCGCTTCCATAAGGAAGAGCGTGGCGGGCTCGCCCATCCCTCGCACATAGCCGCTTGCCACCGAATCAATCGAACCAGGATCTTCCCACAACTCAATCGACTCATCGGCCACTCGCGGTAATATGCTCGTTTCAAACGAGCGAACAAATTCCCATGGCGCTCCAGGCTCAATCCACCAATCTTCCGGGTGATCCGGATCACCACAGCTTTCGCGAACCTTCACCTTCACAAGATCCAGCGGCTTCACAGGCCCGTGCCCCACGCACACAGCCGTTTCGGTCTTTATCGGCCCATCCGTCCTCGGATCCGCCAAGCGAATCCATTTTCCACATTTGTACCCATTCGCCGAAGGAATAAGCTCCTTTCCCGCTACACAACGGTTTTTCTCACGGATTGAATTGGCCAGAATCAATATGAGCTTTTCTTCTGCCACCTGGCGAACTTTGCAAATTCGATCACGTGAGTCGCAAGTAAAAACCGATTACCGTTTCAGATCTTGCACTGAAAATCTTGCCCAAAAAAACAAAAAGAACGGAACATCGCTGCTCCGTTCTTTACGTATGAAATAAACTGTTTCGCTATTTCTTCTCTTCAGCGGGTGCTGCTTCAGCCGGCTTGGCTTCAGCTTGTCCGCCGGTCAAATCAACAAACTCCAGGATCACTTCCTGCGCCGCGTCACCCTGCCGCTGCTGCAGCTTGATAATGCGAGTGTATCCACCCGGGCGGGATTTTTGTGTCGGGGCAATTTCGTTGAACAGGATTTTCACCGCATCTTCCTGGTGCAACCGGGCGGCTGCGAGCCGGCGGTCATGAATGGTTCCGCTCTTGCCCAGTGTGACCATCTTCTCCGCCACCGAGCGAGCCGCGCGCGCTTTGGCGAGGGTCGTGGTAATGCGTTTGTGGAGAATCAGGCTGCACACCATGTTCGCCAACATCGCGTTTCGATGGGACGAGGTGCGGCCAAGCTTTGCTGTACGTTTACGATGGCGCATGGGATTTCCTTAAGCTGCTTTGTCTTCCTTGTTGGGGCTTTCCAGCAAGGATGGATCGAGGTTCATGCCGAGCCCTAAACCAAGGCTGGCCAATTTATCCTTAATTTCGTTGAGGGATTTCTTGCCGAAGTTGCGGTACTTCAACATTTCGGCTTCGGACTTGAGCGCCAACTGGCCAACCGTGGTGATATTGGCATTGTTGAGGCAGTTCGCTGCGCGAACACTCAGCTCAATTTCATTCACGCTCATGTTCAGGAGCTTGCGCATCTTGGCGCGTTCATCATCCTGTTTGTCCACCTGCTCTTCAAATTCAACTGCGTTCTTATCGTAACCGACAAACACGTCCAGGTGATGCTGCAGGATTGCCGATGCCTGGGTCAGCGCATCATCAGGGCTGATCCGGCCATCCGTCCAAATTTCCAAAATCAAACGGTCATAATCCGTGCGCTGTCCAACACGCGCGCTTTCCACGGAATAACGGACACGAGTTACTGGCGAAAAGAGCGAATCAATCGCAATTACCCCCAGCGCCTGGTCCGGCCGCTTGTTCTCGTCCCCGGGCATGAACCCGCGTCCAACCTTGATCTCAAGTTCCATCTCGAACTTGCGCTTCTTGTCGAGCGTGCAGATATGCTGCTTCGGATTGACGATCTCAAGGTTCTGGTTCAACCGGATATCACCCGCAGTCACGGGACCATCTTTCGAAACCGAAAGAAGCACGCTCTGGGGATCACGGCTGTGTGACCGGAACAAGACTTTCTTTAAATTTAAAACGATTTCCGTCACGTCTTCCACCACACCGTCAATTGTGGTGAATTCGTGCATCGCTCCATCCACCTTGATTGAGGTGATTGCTGCCCCTTCCAACGAGGAGAGCAACACGCGGCGAATGGAATTGCCAATCGTGTGTCCGTAGCCCGTTTCAAACGGTTCCGCCACGAACTTTGCATATGTTTCCGTTGCGGAGGCTTCTTCTTTCACCAACCGCTTCGGCATTTCAAAACGACCTAATCGTACTGCCATAACTAATTTTCTTTCAGCAATTTTAATCTGGCCCCGGATTTTCTGAGTTCCCGCTCCAACCCAGGGCCCATATAACTGCCAGGTTCCACCCAATGCTCCTGAACCCCTCGACACCTGCGGGGGGGGAGGCAAGGGCAAAACCGATTTCTATTTAGCGGGAATAAAATTCAACCACAGCCTGGTCATTCGCGATCGGCTGAATGTCATCGCGTGTCGGAATCCTCAGGATGCTTCCTTTGAAGGCATTCTTGTCCAGCGTCAGCCAGTCCGGAACACTCCGGCTCGTCGAAATTTCCAAACCCTTGGTCGCCATCTGGCGGGACACATTCGTGTTCTTCACTTCCACAACATCATTCACTTTGAGGCTGTAGGAAGGAATGCTCACTTTTTTCCCGTTCACTAATACGTGCCCATGGCTCACCATCTGGCGTGCGCCAGCGCGGGTGTTTGAGAAACCAAGATGAAACACAACGTTATCCAGGCGAGTCTCCAGAATCTGGAGCATCGTCTCGCCAGTAACGCCGCGCTGCCGAATGGCTTTTTCATAAACACCATGGAATTGGCGTTCCTGAAGTCCATAGTAATAGCGAAGCTTCTGCTTCTCGATCAATCCCAGCGCATATTCAGAGTGCTTGCGGCGGGACTTTGGGCCATGCATGCCCGGAGGATAATTCTTCCGCTCAAGATATTTCGACGGTCCGAAAATCGGCGTGCCAAATCGGCGGCTGATGCGAACTCGGGGTCCAGTATAACGTGCCATTTGAGTAAAAAGTTAAAGTTATTCCAATTGATTACACGCGGCGCTTCTTGCGGGGGCGGCACCCGTTATGCGGCACTGGGGTCACATCCTTGATCATCGTGATTTCCAGGCCAATCGCCTGCAAAGCGCGAATTGCAGATTCACGACCGGATCCAGGACCCTTGACCCGAATTTCAACTTCGCGCATCCCGTGCGACATCGCCTGGCGAGCTGCATCCTGCGCGACTTGCTGCGCGGCGAACGCGGTGCTCTTGCGCGAGCCTTTGAATCCTACCCGCCCTGAGCTCGACCAGCCGAGAATATTCCCGTGCATGTCGGTGATGCTCACAAGGGTGTTATTGAACGTCGCGAGGATGTTGGCAATACCAACGCTAATGTTCTTCGCGCCTTTGGCCTTAATGATCTTCTTGGCGCCGGCGTCCTCACCGAGCAATTCAGCCGCAGTGGGAGCAACACCAGCTTGTGGTCCAGCCGGGGCTGCCGCTGCTGTGGCTTCGGCCTTGTTTTCCGCTGGAGCGGCTGCGGCCGGTGCCTTGGCCTCAGTGCTTGCGGCGGCTTCGCCGCCTTCGGTCGCGGCTGCGGCTGGAGCGGCTTTCTTGGTCCGTGGAGCTTTGGGCTCGGCGGAGCCTTCAGCTCCTTCTTTCTTCGCCGCTGGCTTTTTTGGTTTCGTTTCGTCTGCCATGTTATCCTCTTAAATTCTACTGGATCAATGAATGCCGGTCTTGGCGTTCGGATTGCGCTGCACACCGACCGTCTTGCGTGGGCCTTTGCGAGTGCGCGCGTTGGTTTGGGTCCTCTGGCCGCGCACCGGCAACCCGCGCAGGTGACGCACCCCGCGGTAGCACTTGATGCCTTGCAACCGCTTCAAATTCATTCCCAACTCCCGGCGCAGGTCACCTTCGATCACATACTTTCCTTCCTGGATCGCATGGACAATCTGCGAAAGCTGCTGCTCATTCAGGCTCTTGGCTCGAATGCTCGGATCAATGCCAGCGCGCTCGAGAATAATCTTCGAGTTCGCCGGGCCAAGGCCGTAAACGTAGCGAAGCGCGATATCGATCCGCTTCTCTCCTGGAATATCAACACCTAAAATGCGTGCCATAAAAATTAACCTTGCCTCTGTTTGTGACGCGAATTCGTGCAAATGACGCGAATCACGCCCTTGCGCTTGATCACTTTGCAATGTTCGCAAAGCTTCTTTACTGATGCCCGGACTTTCATTTTGTTTCTTCTTCTTTTAAAACTATGCAACCTTTCGACAGGTCATAAGGCGACATCTCCACATTCACTTTGTCACCCAGTCCCAATCGAACAAAATTCAAACGCATCTTCCCCGATGTGTGAGCCACGAACCGGTGCCCATTCGCCAACTCCACTCGAAACAAGTGGTTCGGCAGCACCTCTACTACCCTGCCTTCAACGGCAATGGCCTCTTTTCCGGGCACGTTAATATTTCTGGCTCCTGCTCGGTGATTAACACCGTATGCTCAAAATGAGCGGAGGGAAGACCATCCCGGGTCACCACCGTCCACCCATCACTTAAAATCTCAACGCCAGCTTTTCCAGCGTTCACCATCGGCTCAATCGCGATGGTCATCCCAGGCCGCAACTTCGGCGAGCTCTTCCCATCCACAAAATTCGGCACTTGCGGTTCTTCATGCATCGACCGGCCAACGCCATGGCCGACAAATTCCCGAACCACGCTAAATCCGTTACTCTCAACGCACTTCTGCACAGCGCGCGAAATATCCACCACACGGTTCCCCGCAACCGCCTGCTCAATCCCTTCATACAAAGCGCGCTCGGTCACATCCATCAGCTTCTGCGATTGAACGTCGCATCCACCCACAGCCCCAGTTTTGGCCGTATCACCAATATAACCGTGGTAAACCACACCCACATCCAGGCTGATGATATCCCCAAGCTGGATCCGCCGGTCACTCGGCAACCCATGCACCACCTGCTCGTTAACCGAAATACAAAGGTGTCCCGGATATTTCCGATAACCAAGAAACGCGCTCTTTGCACCTCGTTCCTTGATCAATCCAGCCGCGTAATTATCAATCTCCCGGGTGGTTACTCCCGGTTGGATCCAGTTCGCCACAAGGTTCAACACCTCAGCGGCTAACGAGCCCGATACCCGCATCGCCTCAATATCACGCTCATTCTTAAGTATGATCATGATTCAAGGGCCTGCGCGGCAATTTCATAAGCAACTTCCGAACCTTGAGCGGCATTCAAGCTGACCAGCTTACCACTTCCGCTATAATATTCAACTAAAGGCTCAGTCACCTGCTTATAAAACTGCAATCGACTTTTAACCACGTCTTCCTGGTCGTCCGGCCTTTGAACCAGTGCCGAACCGCATACATCGCACACGCCGGGAATACGGGGAGGGAAATTTTGCACATGATAGCTCTTCCCGCAAGTCAAACATACCCGCCTGCCGGTTATCCGGCTGATAATCACTTCATCCGGGCATTCCAAATAAAGAACAATTTCTATCGGCGCGTCTTTTTTCGCGCAAAATTGATCAAGCGCTTCCGCTTGTCGAATGGTTCGCGGTAGCCCGTCCAGCAAATAACCATTGCGAATTAGCTCCGGCGTGAGCCATTGCTCAAACAAACCGACCACGCACTCATCAGGCACCAGTTCTCCCCGCTTCACCCGCTCCGAAATCTTCTTCCCCAACGGTGTCCCGGCTTCCATTTCCTTGCGGAACCACTGGCCTGTGCTCAGGTGCTCTAACCCAAACCGTTCCTCAAGCTTCTCCGCTACAGTTCCTTTCCCGGAACCAGGGGGTCCGAGCAGGACCACTCTCCGCTTCATTTAAAAGCGGCCTTTCAGCCGACCTTTCTTCAAAAATCCGTCGTAATGACGCATCAACAGATGGGTTTCCATCTGCCGCATCGTATCCAGAAGAACACCCACTGTGATCAGCATGCTCGTCCCACCAAAGAAATGGGTCACATTTGGATCGATGTTAAATGCCTGGCCAAGAATCTGCGGAATAAGAGCGATCAACACGAGGAATATCGCTCCTGCAAACGTAATCCGGCTCATCGTCCGATGCAGGTAATCGCAGGTTGCCTGTCCGGGACGCACACCAGGGATATAGCCGCCGGATTTTTTCAAATCATCCGAAATCTGCAATTCGTTAAACTGGGTCGCTACCCAGAAATAAGAGAAGAACAGGATCATCAACGAATACAGAATATAATAGGTCGCATGCCCCTGGCTCAGGTCCGATCCAATATTGATCAACAGCTTCAGATTCAAAAGTTCCCCTACCTTTTGAAAAATCATCGCTGGGAACATCAAAATAGCTTGAGCAAAAATGATCGGCATAACACCCGCATAATTTACACGGAGCGGCATAAATGAACTGCCACCGGCATAAACCTTCCGTCCAACTGCGCGTTGCGCATGTTGAACAGGGATTTTTCGCTGAGCCTGCGTAACCGCAACCACTCCCGCAACAACTGCGAGGAGCAGCAGCAGCAACCCTAAAGCATGGAAAGCATTGTATTGAGATTCAATACCTTCTGGCGGGAAGAACATCGTGCGAATCGCCTGAAAGGCCAAAGGCAGATCAGCAATAATGCCAATCGTGATGATCAAAGAAATACCGTTGCCAATACCGCGCTCCGTAATCTGTTCCCCCAGCCACATCAAAATCATGGCACCGGTGGTGAGTATCAGCACCGTCTGAATCCGATACCACCAGATGTTATCAACCATGACTAATTGCCCCTGGAACCCATTGAACATCTTGCTTGGGTTTTCCCAACCAATCGTCATCAATGTTCCGTGCCCTAAGCAAAGCAACACAGTCAGATAACGGCTGTATTGAATGATCTTGGCTCGACCACCTTCTTCCCGGGAAAGTTTGCTCAGCCCAGGCAACACCGCGGTGAGCAATTGAATGATAATGCTCGCGGTGATGTAAGGCATAATGCCCAACGCCCCAATTGCGCACTGCTTCAGCGCGCCACCCGTAAACAAGCTGTACATGCCGACCACGGAACCGGACATGGCTCCCTGATGCGTATCAAACCAGGCACGAAGCGCCGTCCCATCCAACCCCGGCACCGGCACCCACGCGACGAGTCGGCATACGCCCAAAACGATCAGCGTATACACGATCCTCGATTTTAATTCGGGAATCTTAAAACAATTCGCGAAGGTATTGAATATGCTTCGAAACATGTACTGCCTGTAGTGGTTCTCTTAAGCAGCCTGAGTTTTCCGCGCCACTTCGCAAGTCCCACCCTTGGATTCAATCTTCTTCCGGGCAGCCTCGCTGAATGAGCTTGCAACTACAGTCAATTTTTTGGTCAATTCACCAGTCCCAAGGATCTTTACTCCATCCGATTTCCCATTGGCCAGGCCAACGGTCCGCAATGCCATTTCATCCACCCGCGCTCCATCTTCGAAGCGATTTAAATCAGTTAAGTTAACCGGGATATAGCGTGTGCCATGCAGCGTGTTGTTAAACCCGCGCTTGGGAATGCGGCGAATCAACGGCATCTGCCCACCTTCAAATCCAGGACGGATCGAACTGCCTGAGCGCGCCGATTGCCCCTTGCCACCACGACCCGAGGTCTTACCATGGCCGCTCGACTCACCTTGACCCAGCCGCTTGCGGCGGTGTTTCGCTCCGGGATTTGGTTTTAAATCATGTAAACGCATACTTCTTACCTAGCTTTAAGCGCCAACGGTTTCGGTCGCATTAGCTGCGGACCGGCGGCCAACATCCAAACCGCGTTCGCGAAATATCTGCTCCCTCAAGCGCAAATCCTGCAACGCCGCCAATGTCGCTTTCGCCACATTTGCCGCGTTCTTGCTTCCCAGCGACTTGCTCAAGACATCCTTCACACCAGCGGATTCAACCACCGCGCGAACCGTTTTCCCGGCAATAATGCCAGTTCCAGGCGAGGCCGGGCGCAACAGAATGCGCGCACCGCCGAACGCCGAAAAAACTTCATGCGGAATGGTGGTTTGCTTGAGCGAGATGTTAATCATGTTTTGCTTCGCATCTTCGCCACCCTTGCGGATCGCATCCGCCACTTCACCCGCCTTGCCCAGGCCAAGCCCCACACGGCCCTGCTTGTCACCAATCACGACTAGCGCGCTGAAGCTGAAACGTCGCCCGCCTTTCACCACCTTGGATGAGCGATTGATAAAGATGACCTTCTCGGTCAATTCCTTTGCATCCTTATCAAAAAAATTCGAGTCGCCATCCGGATTTGGACGGGATCGACGCGGACCACGGCCTCCACGGCCTGGGCCCCGCGTGTTATCTTGAGATTTAGTTACTTCTGCCACAACAGTTTTCTCCTGGGTTAAAATTGCAATCCGGCTTCCCGCGCCGCATCCGCAAGCGCTTTCACTTTCCCGTGGTAGAGAGCGCCCGCGCGATCAAACACCACTTTTTCAATCCCCTTGCTCCGTGCCGCGTCCGCCGCCAGCTTTCCAACCGCCTGCGCGCTTGCGACATTCGCTTTCAGCTTTCCATCCGCGTCCTTGGTCAAGGTCGTTGCATTTGCAAGGGTCTTCCTCGCTGCGTCATCAATGAATTGGACGTAAATATGCCGACCGGTAAAACGGACAGCCATCCGGGGACGTTCAGCAGTCCCTTGAACTTTTTTGCGAATACGCCAGCGGCGCAACTGCCGCAATTTTTGCTTCTTTTCGATTCTCATTTTTTATGGAGTCACGGATTTTGCCGTAACTCTATCAGGTATATCAGTTGAAATAACAGGTTATTGAACGGTCTTGCCTTCCTTGCGCTTGACCTTCTCATCCGAGTAACGCACACCTTTGCCTTTGTAGGGTTCCGGCGGGTAAAAGGCGCGGATTTCTGATGCCACAAGGCCAACCACTTCCTTGCTCGGCCCTTCAATCAAAATCTTCGTGTTTTCTTCCACGGTCACTTTGATCTGGTCGGGAATCGGATAGGTAATCGGATGCGAATAACCGAGGCTCAGATTCACAACCTTGCCAGCCACGGAAGCCTTAAACCCAACGCCCTGGATTTCCAGCCGCTTGGTGTATCCTTCGCTCACACCCTTGACCATGTTGAAAATCAAGGAACGGCTCAACCCATGCAGCGCTTTAGATTCAGGATCATCTCCCTTGCGGGCCACCACCACATTATTCTCTTTGATGCTCGCGGAGGTCTTCCTGGGCAGTTCCCAATCCAGCTTTCCTTTCGGTCATTCAACGAAAATCTTTCGGTCTTTGACCTCAACTTTGACTTTCGCCGGGATCGATACCGGAATTTTACCGATTCGTGACATAATCTTCCTAAATTACCAAACAAAACAAACGAGTTCGCCCCCGACGTT
>JBQCGE010000668.1:0-6871 GCA_051955955.1 Verrucomicrobiota bacterium | reverse complement strand
TTCCATGCGCAAACGTTTCATCGAGGGCCTTTCCCGCTTGAACCAGTGCGAATACGAAACCGTCGGCGATCCCGAAATCGCCGCCCGTATTTCCCAATACGAGATGGCGTTCCGCATGCAGACCTCCGTCCCGGAATTGGCCGACATCAGCAAGGAACCTCAACATATCCTCGACATGTACGGCCCGGATGTGCGAAAGCCCGGTTCTTTTGCCGCAAATTGCCTCCTGGCTCGTCGCCTCGCAGAACGTGACGTTCGCTTCATCCAGTTGTATCATCGCGGCTGGGATCAACATGGCGATCTGCCCAAGGACATCGCCATGCAGTGCAAAGATGTCGACCAGGCAAGCGCCGCTTTGGTCAAAGATCTGAAAGCGCGCGGTTTGCTCGACGATACTCTCGTCATCTGGGGTGGGGAATTCGGCCGCACCACTTACAGCCAGGGTCAGATCACCCCTACTTCATACGGTCGCGATCATCACGGACGCTGCTTCTCAGTCTGGATGGCGGGCGGCGGCGTCAAGCCGGGCCTTACATACGGCGAAACAGACGATTTTTCCTATAATATCGTCGATGCCCCAGTCCACATTCATGACATGAATGCCACTCTCCTCCATTGCATGGGCATCAACCATGAGAAGCTGACTTTCCGATTCCAGGGCCGCGATTTCCGCCTCACGGACGTTCACGGAAATGTCGTCAACGATCTCTTAACCTAGCCCAGGCCGGATTATTGGCCGGAGGATTCCATCGCGGGCCGCCAACCCCTCGCGCGCGCAATTGTGCTGGCAATGGCGGCGGCAGTTTCGTCGCTCATGTCTTCAATCCCCTTCGAAGCGCCAGCGAGCCCTCCCCAACCCCAAAATTTATTGAACGGCGCAGCCAATAACGTGTGCCCATCACGCCCATCTTTCACGACCACCATCCCGTCAAAGTTCGCGGAGCCAAGAGGGCCGAAAACGGCACGGGCAACTTTATTCCCCGGCTGATACGTTCGTATTTCTCCCGTCACGATCACTTCGTCATCTTCACCCACGGGAGCAGGCGCCGTGCGGACCTGTTCGAAAATCGGCCCAAACTCATTTTGCAGCCGAGCCGTGATATTATTCGCCAGCTTGGCTCCGATCGAAGGATCGACACCAGGTGCCGAAACCGTGAACGGCTCGATTGTGGCAATTCGGTAATTCCCAAGGCTCACCGGCGCGCCGGATGAAAGCGTCAGCGGCTTTGCCTTGCTCGACTGGTTGCTGGCGCAGCCTGCCGAAAATAGAATAAGCGCGGAAGTGGATAGCCCGAGAACCCAGTTGATTTTCATGAGATATTTTTAAGCCAAAATCGTGTTCTTGCAATCCAGGCCACTCCGCCAGGATGGAAGATAAAGCCCGAACTAAACAAAAACGCCCTGATTTACAGGGCGTTTTGAAAATAGAACTCGGCGTTTTCCAGTAAAATTACAGCGGTTTAATCCGGATGTTTCGGAATGCCACCGCACCGTGATCCCCTTGCAGGAAAATCGCACCCGGTTGATCCAGGTTGTCATCCAGTTGGCTGCCGGTTGCTTTTGTCACTTCCACATTGTCGTGGATTTTTACCCCATTGAGGATGACCGAAATTTTGTCGCCTCGGATCGTGGCCTGCACGTTTTGCCATTCTCCTGGCTTGCGCGAGACAAATTCCGAAGCGGGCTTCGTATTATAAATTGCGCCATTCCCGCCCAGTGCAGTCGTCTTTTTATCGTAATCATCGAAAATCTGGATTTCATACCGTCCCCGCAGGTAAAAGCCGCTGTTGGCACCTTTCGGGATCATGTATTCATAACGCACGACAAAATCGCGGAATTTTTCATCTGTGATGAGGTCATTGCCGTGTTCGCCGGGAATGTTCACAAGCATGCCGTTTTGAACAGACCAGCTCTTGTGTCCCTCGCCATTGCGAAAATGCCACCCGGAAAGATCAGTGCCGTCAAACAACGGTTTGAATCCCTCCTCTTGTTCATATTTTGGCAAATGGGCTGCGGTGCTTTGCGGTTCAGCCGATCCTTCAGCCAGGCCGAGTGCCCATTTAATGCCGCCAACGAGATGTTTTTGATAATCCGAACTCAGCCAGACATCTTCGCGATGCCCTAGCGAAGTATAGAACACCTTCCCGCTCCCGACCTGCTTGCACCACGCAATTGGATAATCGCCAGGCAAAAGCGTGTTCGGATGCTTATCCAGCGTCAGCAACCCATGCACCTGGTCGCGATGGAAATTTTTCAGCAGATAAATTTCATCGAAGACATCATATTTCGCTCCCAGCTTTTTTGTGGCGGGATGTTCCATATCCATGTTCAGGCATTCAACCGCCGCCTGCGCATGATGTGTTTCAAATTCCCCGCCCAGCATTTGGATATACGCGGGAAAACCATGGAAAGTATCACTCGCCGAGTGGGTCCCAATGAAAGCCTTGCCCGATTCGATCCACTTAATGAATCCTTCCCGATCCGGAAGCGGCAGGTCGCCAGTGGTGTTTGCAAATACTACCCCGTCATAATTCTTTAGATTCTCCGGCGATAGCTTTTGCATGTCGGTGTTTTCCTTGCCGTCCTTCCCGCCGCGAACGTAATCAACCGTCCAGAGGCCCGTTTGTTCCCCGAGTCCGGTCAGAATTTTCTCAGCGAGTGGAATTGAGCTATGTCGGAAGCCCTGCGTTGCGGTTACAACGAGCAGTTTTTTTGGGGCTGCGCTTGCGGAGATTGCGGTGATGAGAGCCGCCGCAACCAGCCAGGGTTTAAAAAAAGAGCGGTGTTTCATAAGGTGTAGAGTTTTCAGACTCGATTTAACCACAAATCATTCAAACGAGAAGGGAAAAGAGGCTGAACGAAATGCCGCGCTCCGCTGCCTTGCCGGTCAGGTCCGCAACGGCGGTTGTGCCGGAGCCGGTGGTGTCGTGAACTCCACGGCTTTCAGGCAGCGAATCCATTTCTCCTCCAACTCGGGTGAATAATTGTTTTTTTTGCAGACAAAACTGACGACATGGATGCGTTGCGGCCCTTCACATATCGCTTCCAGGAGCACCAGTTGGCGTTTGGGAGAAAACGTCTTGATGATCATCTGCGATTCGCTTCTTGCGACGACCTCCACCTGGTTCCCGCGCAGGTTGGCGTCCGATTGGTGGCGGGCGAGCAACTCATCAGCAGTGCGCGTTTCGGCACTTGGGTCAATGGATTTAATCATCAATTTTGAATCGCTCCCAAACCAACCCGGATCTTTTGCCGTATACATCCGAAAGAAACTGTTCGTTGTCCATACCCGGCCAACCACTTTCCACTCCTCCGCGCCAAAGGAAAGCGCGGCCCGTTCTCTCTGGTCGCCCGCTGCTCCTGCCAGGCGCAGGGACGCGACATCGGCAAAATCCGTGTTGGGGAATTTGTTAATAATATCCTGATAACATGCTTTCGCTGCTGGCTTATTCTTTATCTCCTCCAGGCAAATCCCCCTCATGATCAGCACCTCAGCTTGCACAAGAGGAGTCACATCTTTTGCCAGCAGGGAATCGATTTGCTTTAGGCACTTATCGAATTCCTCCCGCCCAAGGGCTACATTGATCATCGCCACCTGGGCACCAACAATTCCACTACGTGTGGTGGCGCATCCGCAAAGATGCACAGCCACGAGGCTTAGGAATAGAGTGGAGATTGCAATGCGAATGCGCATTTGAATTGCCTTAACATGATCTTGCATAAGATTTGCGAACTATCGGTCCGAGCTCGCAAGGCACCCAGAATAATCAGGTGCAATCCAAGGTCAATCCGTTTGCCACGGCACGATCCTGAACTTGCATTCTCTTTATAAAGTCCAGGCTATATTATTTTACCTGCACGACAGCTTCCACCGGTTGCGCGGCATTTGGAGCGAACCCTTTGTAATTTTCTCCCAGCAACGCAGCAATCGTTGCGGCAACCTGGCCTTGAGTCAGGCGGGGAACATTCTGTCGTTCCCCCAGCGCAGGAGTGTCCGGCCCAATGAACGCCATCCAAATGTTCTCCGCGTTTGGAACTTTTTCCCCATGGTTTTTCCATTGCGTCGGTGCAGGCCCGCGCCCGTGATCCGTAGTAATAATGAAAGTGGTTTTGCCTCGGTATTGCCGCATCGATTGAACCGTCTCCCAGAGTTTCTGGATGTACTGATCCACCCGATGCGCCGCTTTTAGCGTGTAGTCATAACGTCCCGAATGCGCCCAGTGATCCGTTTCCAAAAAGCTGATCAGCATCACGCGTGGTTTGTGTTTGAGGAGATGTTCGTAGGCAGCGTGGAAAAGAATCGAATCATCCATCTCTGCCTCATTCTGCCGAGTCATCTCCGCAATCAATTCATTCAAAAGCTGCTCTCGCGCATTCGGCTTTTTCGTCGGCACTGGTTCCCAACCACCCATCACCGGAAAGCCGCAACGTTCCCGATTAATGATGTAAGGCATAGCATTCCAGGCGCTGAATGCCGCGATCTCGCCTGTGAAACCCTTTTGTTGGTTCAACCATTCAAACACCGTCACATTCTCATTGGGTATCAATGCATTGCTATTGATCCGCGAATCCGGCGCGCCTGTGAGCATTTCATTATACCCAGGATACGAAAATTTCCTCCCATTCGTTAGCTGCACCACACTCCCGGCTTTTTGATTTCCGAAAATCTGCCCCTCTTTCGCGATCACGCTCCAAACGAATGGCATCAACACTTCCCGTCGTTGCTCGGGCGTATCCCGCCAAAATTGCGCGCGTAACGCGTTTGGATCAGCAACACCACCATTTTGTTTGTTGAGCAAATCAGGATCAGCCCCCGTAAAGACTTCCTCGGCTCGAAGCCCATCGGTGGTGATTAAAATCACGTTTTCCGTTTTCGTGGGATGCTTCTCCGCCTTGGAAATCCCCACCGCGCAGAATGCAAGGCACACAACAACCATGCGCCGAATAGAAGGTAGCTGGATCATACCCGGAAAGATTGCCTGACCAAAAACTGCCGTGACAAGCTTTCAATCCATTAAAAAAGAAAACCCACCATATACCTCTGCCAAAAGGAACTGAAGGTTCGACAACATTCGTCAGCCCACTAATCTCTTCCTTGAAACCAAGTACTATCATGCAAATGAATAAGCTCATTTACGGACCTCTATATTTAAGCGTGGCGCTCGCCTGCGTCGCGGCTCCTCCCACTCAGGACCAGTTGGAACTACGCGCTTCCATGAATCTCGCCGCCGATATGGGAGTGGGCGCAAGCAGCATGTTCAATCCGCGAATCTTCGACGGGAATGTTTATGTCAACCAGGTGAATGTTCCTGCCTTTGGCATTTATCCATTGAACTCCGCAGTTCCTTCAACAATCGTTTATAGCACCAGTGAACACCGAATGGTCGCCCCTTTCCGCGGTGATAACCAGGCCCTCTACTTATTCGGTGCAAGCGGTGCAGCAACTACCGTTTTCTCGCGCTACGATGCCAATGGCGAAAATCGCATCGACGTCGATGTGCCAGGTGGGACGCAGACTTCCGAAGGATTCGACTGGGTCGATCAGGACACGATCATTTACACAACCTACAATCCCTCCGCCAACCGCAAGCGCCTTTCGCTCGCCACCGTCACTGCCGAGCCATTCGCCATCACCCCGGACACAACATGGAACGCGAATGGTTACATCACCACCAGCGTCAGCACCCGCATTCGCAATGTGCGCGTGGGCGATGTTTATAGCGGCTTTGCGTATTATGGAGAGTCCGGCCAAAACGCTTCGCCGAATTTCTATGCCATTAATCTCGCGACCGGCGCGGAAACCTTGTTGGGTAATGCCGGCACATTAACGGGCAGCGGCAGCTTCGGCATCTGGACCGTGGTCGAACGAGGCGGGTATCTCTACGTGCAAACCACGGATAATGGGATTCAGGTTTACAACATGACCAGCGCCACCAGCCTCGGCAGCCTTTATACCACTTACAGCAAGGAACGTTTGGATGAACTCACCGGCGCGACCGGTCAATATTATGGCCTGGATGTTACGGCGGATGGTAAACAGCTCGTCCTCGGCGGTGCTCAGGGCATTGTTTACCAGTTGGCCGTGATTCCACCGTTGCGGCTCACCACCACCTTCAATCTCGCGGGCGATCTCGGCGTTGCAGGCAGCAGTATTTTCAATACCCGCATTTTCGATGGTGATGTTTATGTAAACCAGGTGAACATCCCCGCGTTTGGACGTTACCCTCTCGGCTCTGCAATTCCAGAAGTGCTCGTCCCGAGCACGACCGAGCACCGAATGGTCTCGCCGTTCCGGGGTGACAATCAGGAGGTTTACATGATCGCCGGCAGTGGTGCCGCCACAACGTTCTTTTCACGCTACGACTTCACCGGCGAAAACAGGGTGGATGCCGATGTGCCTGGCAGCGAGACAGCCGAAGGTTTTGACTGGGTCGATCCGAACACAATTGTTTATACCACTTACAGTCCTTCCGCGAACCGCAAACGCATCTCTCTCGCCCATGTCACTGCGGAACCATTCAGCCTCGCGCCTGATACCCGTTGGAACGCCAATGGATATATCACCACCAGCGCAAGCACACGCATTCGCAACGTGCGAGTGGGTGATGTTTATAACGGTTACGCCTTTTACGGCGATAACGGCCAGAATAATTCGCCGAATTTTTATGCTCTCAACCTGGCTACCGGCGCGGAAACGTTACTCGGCAACGCAGGTCAACTCACCGGCACGGGCAGCTTCGGCCTTTGGACCGTCATTGAGCGGGGCGGCAAGCTCTACGTGCAAACCACCGATAACGGCATTCAGGTTTATAAACTGAATTCCGCAACTTCACTCGGTGCTTTGGAGCGCCAATATACAAAACAACAAATC
>JBQCGE010000667.1:0-5666 GCA_051955955.1 Verrucomicrobiota bacterium | reverse complement strand
CGGTCCGTTGCGCGATGTTTTCCGATCCGAACGTCGGCACGCACAAATGCCACGAATTATCGGCAACCCTTCCGATGGAGTAATCCGCAGCCTGGATTCCGAATTCGACCTGGTCCACCAGCTTTGCGCCTCGGGTGGGTGAATCAAACAGGTAAACTGCATCGCCATCCTGGCTCAGTGCAAATCCAGTATGAATTCCCGGTGATGCAAAATCCGAATCACACAGCAATACCAAATACCCCCGGGCAGGAATGCTCAATCCACCTGTGAACACGAATTTATTGGGTGCGGCTAAATCGTCGCTCAGGCTCATGCCGTCGAGTTGCACGGTTTGGCTGCTTTGATTGTAGAGTTCGATCAGGTCCGGCGTAGTTTCACCGCTGGTGAATGTCGCCACGTTTTTGGCGAGCACTTCATTGATGCGCAACGCAGGGAGGACAGGGGGAATCGAATTGCCATCGACCACCCACTCCTTCGTGCTCACGACTGCTTCCGTCCCGAGTAGCGAATCATCCTGCCAAATGCCTGAATCGAATTTGCCCACAGCTTCAATGCGATGCGGTCCATCAGCCAATCCATTTAATTGAAACGGAGTGCCAATTGAGGTTTCACCGCTCCAGCTTCCCGAATCGAGGCGCCATTTGTAAGTCACAAATCCGGAACCGAGCGGCCATACATTAGCCGGGATTCCATTTTTACTCCGGGCCACTCCCATCGTAATTGTAAGATCGCGCAAGTTATTTGTTCCATCCGGCACGCCGTTGATCGAAACGCCCAGTGGGATCACCCCTCCCTTGTCCTGGCCGTTTGCTCCCGTGCCTCGGCCTGGTGATCCGTTCTGGAGCCCAAGCCAATCCCACATCACCTGTGCCGATTCCCAACTGTCGAAATACGTCTCCTCGATTTTGGGAAGACGATTGAAAAGCGGATCGGCGCTTGAATTTCCGCCACCCGCGCCATTCCATTCCAGCGAAGTTAAATTGTTCGTTAGGGTGACTTTGGCAGAGGTAAAGTTTCGCACCATTTTTTCCGCGTCATAAATGATGTTCCCTTCGAGGTAAAATCCCAGTCCTTCAGTGGTTCCCTCATCTGCGAGGTTCAAAACCGCGCCATCCGTGTCCAGCCCGCCTTTATGCGATTGGTGCACAATGGTGTTTTGGATCATCGTATAAAAATTCCCCTGCTTGGCGGTCGCAGCCTGGTCGCAATCATAAAACAAGTTCCCAATGATGGTGACTTCAGATGTGTTGCCGCTGTCGTTTCCACCGCTGACAGCGCTTGAGGAATCAGGCGAGCCATTCTTGTGCGCATGTAAAAAGATGTTTCCCTCGACCCACGCGTCCGTCCCGTCCAGGTCGAGCATGTCATCACTTGCTCCGGAAAACACATTGCCAATGAAATGAACGATCGGCCCGGGATGATTTCCACCAGTGAAGTCGATCACATCGTTGTACCCTGAGGTTTGCCCAAAATAATTATGAGTGACAAGTCCATGCCCGCCAGACTTGATTCCCCCGGTGCCGTGAAATGGTTCGAAGCTCGCGCTGGGTGTTGGGAACCTACAGTGGCTCACGACGAAAGAAGAGTTATCCAACGAGACATATTGTTTATCCACCGAGCCAAAATCCAGGTGATCCAGCCACACCGTTCCGCCACTCGAATGAATGCAGGTTGTGCCGTTCCCCTCAAAATACGCGTGTGAAATTCGTGTTTCGGGCGAACCGACTCCGCCGTTAATCACGATGCCCCCCCAACGCGCCGCGGATCCTGGGAGCGATACGAAAGTAATTGGCGAATTACTCGTCCCTTCCGCGAGCAACCTGCCTCCATTTGCTACGGTCAGATTTACGCCGCTACCAAGGTAAACGGTCGTCCCAGCCTCGATGCTTAAAGTCGCACCGCTCTCGATGGTTAAGCTCGATGTAATTGCGTAAGGGCCATTCACTGCCAGCCATGTGGTAGTACTGCTGATGGTTCCACCAGCGCTTTGGGTGCTTCCATCGTCGTACCACACAGCCACATTCGTTTGGGCGGTCGCAATGCCGGCAGCATCGAGCGATTGCACCAATATTCGATTTATCCCTGGGTGTAATTGCGCATTAGCCGTCCAACTCGCTTGCCATGCGCTCCAATTTGCACGTTGCCCGTTGACCAATACCTCGCGTGTTGTAACCGCGTTGGCCCGACCTTGAAGGGCTACCGAATTGATTGTTGTATGAGCGTAGCCGCTGTTCAAAGGCAGCGAACTGGAAGCGGTGAGAGCCAGCGGAATTTGGGAGCGCACGTAAGCCACTTGCGATGCGTTGAAGAGCTTCATATTGGCTATGGCACCTTCGATTTCCGGTCCGCTCCCAAAAGAACTTTCCAGTTGGTCCAGAAAGGGATTCATTTGAGAAGGAGCAAAAATCGTGTCCGCCAACTGCACCAATTGTTTATAATAAATGGGGGCAAAATCCGGTTCCTTTACGAACCGCTGCAGGGGTGGAATTGAATTATTTCCGCTCCCAAACATCCTGAAAATTCCATCTTCGTATGAATTCGTCCGGCGTCCCTGCCCAAGCACCGAATCCATGTCATAGGGGAGAAGAACAAAACGGGGGTCGTTCACCCCGCGATAAAGCGCGTAATCATCACCATACCCGGTGCCCAATGCGGTCTCCTGGTTACCCATCAACGTATTCAAGGCAAAATAGCGCATCCACTCCTCGACGTTTGCGACTGAGCGCACGGCGTTGACGTATTCGCTTTCCCCTGTGTTGTTCAGGACATCAACCAGATGGATCAAATCCGAAAAATCGTTCTGCGCCTGGTTGTTTTGTTTAAAATAGGCGTTTGTGTAGCTGTTCCAAAGTGTTCCCTGCCAGGATAAATCCGCTTTCGCGCCTGGTACGAAGTCACGAATCCCGCGATAAAGATTGCCATCAGGATCATCTGGAATTTGCCGGTCCAACAAGGCTCCGTTCACCACTTCATTTGCTGCGTAATAACCAAATTGCGGCGAGCCAGAGTTTGCCAGGTCTAGCCCGTTCACCCGAACGCGCGCCGCCCGCGATTCCGCCATCGGCAAGCCAGCCCGACGCATTAACGCGCTGCCGAGCACCTGCGACTCTGTGTATTGAGTATTGAGGTTGATCCCAAAACGCCCGTTCCAAGGTTTGTCCTTGGGCAGGTCGACTCGAACATTATGGGGAACAGAAACACGCGTTCCATGACCTCGGTTTCGGAAACTCGCGTTATAGCGCAACTGTGTTGTGGTTCCGCCTTGCTCAATTCCATCCGATGCGATGAAGGTTCCGTTTACTCCCGCGTCACTGTTCGGTGCGCCGCTCCAAACCGATTTCAGGTAATTATATTCCGCGGTCGTCATCACCAGTCGGTAAGTGGGTTGGGTGCCTCCGACTAGTTCGTTGCTCACCTGATAAATCAGGTTTGCGGTCCGCTCATTTCCGGAAGGAACAACTTTGGGATAAGTCCGCTCGTTTCCCTCCGCATCTTTCGCCATCAAATAAAATTCAATAATCGTCCCGTCTGGCTGTGCGGGGATGACTGCTCCAAAAAGATTATCGCCCGCCAATCCATCCCCATGCGCACCATCGTCGAACATGGGCGCGGACAAGAACTCCGGTGTCCCATCCACGCGATAGAAAAGCGTGGCGCTTGCTCCCGTGCTCGATTCATCCGCCAACCGTGTTGTCACTCGCACGGAATCGCTTGATTTGGGTACCAGTGGAAACTGGCTCACCCCCAGCAGCAACGGCGCTGAGTTGGTGCTGAAAATTGAATTCGCTCGCCCGGGCGTGCCGCCCAGTTCGATGCTCGATCCCCAGTTCAAGCCAGAATTTCTCGGCAATCCCGGATTGATGAGCTCCAGTGATTTGCCTTCGCCAGCATGTTCCGCGTGCCATTCCCAGCCCTGTTTGCCATATTGATCCGCTGGCCCCAGCCTTCTCTCAGCCCAATCCCCCTCAGGGGCGTAGCGCAATTGATCCACCACATCGCCCGAAGCATTCTCAAGAGTGAGATGATCGCCGTCGTCACTGAGCACACCGTTCCAATCCGCGACAAAGTTGGTAATGCCTGGATGCTTCGCGGCAAAGGTCGCTGCATCCGCCGCCACGACGAGAAAACCTGTGGCTGGAATGGCCGCTCCAGCGGGAAAGGTAAAATTCACTCCATGAGTGAATTTCCAGCCGGAAACGTTGGTTGCGTAAGGGCTCGCATTGAAGAGCTCGATGTATTCCTCAAGGACGTTGGTCCCTGCCGGATGGTACATCAACTCATTGATGATAACCTCAGCTTCGGATGAACAAACGCCTAACGCAGCCAGAAAAACTGCGATCAGTGGGGGAAATCGCATAGATCACCGAAAACTAGAGCACAATGAAAGCCAACCGGCGAATGATTCTTAATTAAATCTTGTTCATGGATCCGATTGTTTCCAAAATTTTTTCCGTATCATAAACGCATCCACCCCAGGTGCCTCCGCTTAGTTGCTGTAAGGCCGCCCAGAGCCGAGTGTCGTCGGGCAATAAGGGGTGCGGAGTGAGGTCAGGATGTTTAGTTCGGCTGCGTAGAACGTCCGCTCCAACTTCAGGGCTGAACCGTTTCTCTCCTTCCCCGATGAGGTTCACCGTGCCGACGAGGGTGTTCCGATCCACTTCGATTTGAAGCCAATCGCCGTCCCTCAATTTCCCAATCGGACCTCCCGCCAGTGCTTCCGGGCCCACATGGCCGATGCAGGCACCGGTTGAAACACCGGAAAAGCGCGCATCGGTAACCAGGGCAACGTGCTTGCCAAATGAGAGGTGTTTTAGGGCTGACGTGAGTTGATAGGTCTCTTCCATCCCTGTACCCATTGGTCCGCAGCCGATCAGGACCATGATGTCCCCAGCCTGGATTGCTCCTGACTTGATTGCCTGGATGCCATCCTTCTCCCGCACGAAGACCTTCGCGGGGCCTTCCTTTCGATACACGCCATCAGCATCCACCACGGATGGATCGATTGAAGTCGCCTTAATCACGCTTCCTTCCGGCGCGATGTTTCCTCTCGGGAAAGCAACCGTACTCGTCAGTCCGTTTGCTTTGGCCAGGGCAGGGGACATAATGACTTCCTCCGCCTGGATTCCATCCTGGGCCAAAAGAATTTCTTTGAACTTTCGGCGGCGCTCTGACCTTTCCCATTGATCGAGCACCACTCCCAAAGTTTCTCCGGTTACCGTCAAAGCGTCTAATTCCAGCAAATTCAAATCGCGCAAATGCAGCATGACTTCCGGCACTCCACCGGCGAGATAAACCCGCACTGTAGGATGATGCACCGGACCGTTTGGCAAAACGCTTACGAGTCGCGGCGTTTTTCGATTGATTGCAATCCAATCATCCACGCTCGGACGCTTTAAACCTGCCGCGTGTGCAATTGCCGGTATGTGCAACAGGAGGTTCGTCGAACCACCAAAAGCCGCGTGAACGGTGATCGCATTGCGAATGCTTGCTGGGGTCAGGATGTCTCGCATCCGCAATTTGGATTGTTCCAGTCTGAACAAGGCTCTCGCCGATTGAACCGCCATTTCGCGCCAGACCGGTTGCCCTGAAGGGGCCAATGCCGAATGGGGCAGGGAAATTCCCAAAGCTTCCCCCACAACCTGTGACGTTGCCGCCGTCCCGAGAAA
>JBQCGE010000666.1:0-6470 GCA_051955955.1 Verrucomicrobiota bacterium | reverse complement strand
ATAGCGGGAGCAATCTCGCCTATTCTGATTCCGACCTCTCGTTCAAGACCACCGATGGTCGATTTTCAATCCAGGGCAAAGGCTGGAGATTGGACCCGGCTTCGAGCCATCTAATCATCTCAAACCAGGTCGTGGCATTTGTCCAAAAAGCTGCGCTCGCCGCCACTGCGGGTGTGGCTCGGACAACCAACCAACCGGTCAGAGTGGTTTCGGATAATTTCTCCTATAACGGCGGGGTTGCGACCTTCAGCGGCCACGTGCAAGTCGAGGATAGCGGCGACACGCTTACTTGCGGCAAGCTTGTCGTTGATTTCCAGAACCCGGAAGGGGTTCAGAAGATCGAGGCGATTGATCGCGTGCATCTCGCACAGGGGGAGACGGATGTCCGCGGGGGGCACGCAGTTTACGACGTGAGGGAAAATATTGTTCGCCTGACGGAAAAAACGGCATGGAAAGCCGGAACACGCGAGGGATCCTCGGATATGCTTCTCTTGAACCGGTCGAACAATACCTTCTTTGCGGAGGGGAGTGTTTATATGAAGCTGCCATTTACCAACGTGGTTAGCAGCAATCTTACGAGTTCCATTGATCGGCCTGTGACGAATCGATTTCTGCAGGTTTATTCCGGCAAATTTCGGTTCCAGAATGCGACCACGAACAGCGCGCCTTCACATGCGAGCTATGAGGAAAATGTGCGAGCCCTTTATGATCGAACGGAATTGAATTGCGCGAACCTGGATGTGTTCTTTCTCACGAATAACCAGGTCAGCCGAATTGTGGCGGAGGGGAAGGTGCAAATTCTGCGGGATGAAAATAAGGCTTACGCGGAGGAGGCTATCTATGATGTTGCGACCGATAAAGTCACATTGACGGGCAACCCACATTGGACCTCGGGCGAACATGGGGAGAAAAAAGGAAGGAGCGATTCGCTGGTGCTTTATGGGAAAAATCGCGAAATTTTCGCGTTTGGGAATGTGGAGATGAGCATGCCGAGCGAAGGGACGGCTTCGCTCAGCTTAATGCCTTCGCACACGAATCATTCGAGTTTATCAGCATCCGGGAAAAATTCCCGCCTGAACGCGAGCGAGACGAACCCGCCAGCGATTGTGCGGATTGAGTCGGATATTTTTTCGCACGGGGGGGACGTTTCGGTTTTTCAGGATCATGTTCGAGTCAATGATGGCCGGGGGCTTTTGCAATGCCAGTTGGTGACCATCTACACGGGCGCGAGCAACCAGGTGCAGCGAATCGTGGCGCAGAAGAATGTGCAGATTTCACAAGGGGACATTCATGCGCAAGGTGAGAAAGCCACGTATGAAATGGCGCAGGGAAAGATTTATCTGACTGGAAACCCGACGATTGTCAGCGAAGGGAGATCGGTGGAGGCGACCGGGTTTATCATCAATCGGCAGGCGAACACATTTTCGGTGCAGCCGGGGCAATATCGCATTAAATTTCCCGCCAAAAAACAGGAGCAGGCCGCCGCGAAATGACCGTAGAAAATTCGGAGTTATTGCTGGAAACCGACAAGCTGGTGAAGCGCTACAAGCAACGCACCGTGGTCAATGGCGTTTCCATTCATGTGAATGCCGGTGAAATTGTCGGTTTGCTCGGGCCCAACGGCGCGGGAAAAACCACCACGTTCAACATGGTCGTTGGTGTTGTAAAGCCGGATGGCGGCGCGGTGCTCTTCCAAAAACATCCAATTACCCGCCTGGCCATGCACCAACGAGCACGATTGGGAATCGGGTATTTGACTCAGGAACCCTCCGTCTTTCGCAAGCTGACGGTGGAACAAAACATTTTGGCGATCCTTGAGACCTGCAAATTAAGCAGCGCGGATCGTAAGACGCGGCTCAGCTATCTGCTGGACGAACTCGACCTGACCAAGGTGGCCAGGAGCAAGGCTTATACGTTGAGCGGTGGCGAAAAGCGGAGGCTGGAAATCACCCGCGCCCTCGTCACCACGCCGCGGCTGCTTTTGCTCGATGAACCTTTTAGCGGGATCGATCCGATCACTGTTTTTGAGGTGCAGAAAATTATTCGGCGCTTGAAGGAGAGAGGCCTCGGAATCCTCATCACGGACCACAATGCGCGCGAAACCCTGAAGCTGGTGGATCGTGCATATTTGATCAAAAGTGGCGAGGTGGTGGTGCAGGGACGTTCAGAATTTATTGTGAATGATCCGAAGGCTCGGGATATTTATCTTGGGCCTGAGTTCAATATGTAAGGTCCTGCCAGCGGGCAATTTCCAATTCAGCTCAAGTTCGGGCTGAAGATGATTCTACAGTTCAGCGGCGCGCTTGCCGATATTCTCAGCGTTGCTAAAAGCGGAGTTTGGTACCAAACCAGCTTTCAGCCCCAAAGAGAACCAAAGTGCGCATCACTTGAACTTAAACGAAACATCTCGCTTCATGTCGCTGTTCGGAGGGAATTCGAACAAGCGAAATCAAGTCGTCGCGATTGACCTCGGCCCGCGAACGACAAAAGCCATTCATGTCCACAAACGCGGTGAAGGCTTCGAACTGGCGCAATACGCGCTGGTCGAAACGCCCGCGTTCGAAAGGACGCCGTCTCCGCAAATCATGGCGGAGCACCTGAAATCAGTCGTCGATGCGATTCGATACAAGGGCAAGAAAGTAGTGCTGATTCTCGGAGTTTCCGAATCCCTTTTGCGCCACGCGGAACTTCCTCTGGTTCCGGTGAGCGATATGCGCCTGATGTTGAAATACAATCCAAAGGCGTATCTGCAGCAGGAACTGAACGATTACATTTTTGATTGCCACAGCATCGGTGTGGTGGAACCCGGCAGCGATTCCCCCGCAAAAACAGCGACCGCGAAAGCTCGCGTGCTTGTGGGCGGGGCGCGTCGGCAGACACTCGATCAACTTCAGGAAGCGGGAAAGCTCGCTGGCCTTGTCATCGAGGAAATCGTGCCGAACCTCGTATGCCCGGCAAATGCGTTTGAAATGGCAATGCCTGAGGTTTTTCAAAAGGAAATTGTGGCGGTTGTCGATCTCGGTTTTAAAACTTCCACCATCAGCATTCTGGCCAATGGCGAGCTTGCTTTAAGCCGCGTGCTTTCATTGGGCGCGGATAAATTGACCGCGGGCCTGGCTGAAGCAATGGGCGTGAGCTATGCGGAAGCTGAAGGGATCAAGATTGGATTGCCCGAAGAAGTGCAGGGGGCGATGCAAAGCCTGATGATCCCGCTGGGGCGCGAGTTGCGTGCTTCCATCGATTTCTTCGAGCATCAACAGGACAAAACAGTCACTCAGGTTTTCATTTCCGGTGGGTCGGCCCGTTCCCCGTTTTTGATCGAGAGTTTGCAGAGCGAACTGATGGTCCAAACGCGGCCATGGAATCCGCTCTCATCATTCAATCTTGCTTTGCCGCCGGAAAAACTCGGCGAACTGGAAAGCACCGCCACTCAATTAACCGTCGCCGTCGGAGGCGCAATCGGAACGTTATAATATGCCTATTCGCATCAATTTATTGGCTGAGCAGCAAGCCGCGGAGGAGATGCGGCGGCGCGACCCAATCAAGCGCGTCATCTTCGCGGGGGCGGGCCTTGTGGTCGTGATGTTGCTCTGGATCGGAATCACAGAACTGAATGTGTCTGGCGCCCGTCGCGAATTACTTTCATACGAGCAACGCCTCAAGTCGCTGGATGAACAGTCCAAGCTGATCAAGAGCAATGTCGCCGTGATGAACGATATCGATACCCGGCTGAAGGCGCTCGATAAATACAGCCGGAATCGTTTCCTCTGGGGAACTTTCCTCGATGCACTCCAGCAGTCTTCGATTGAAAACGTCCGATTAGTTGAAGTCCGTGCAGACCAGCAATATTTCGCAGGTGATGTGAATCGCTTCGCCACGACGAACCTGGTGCTTGCACTCGCGCCGAAACCAGCCTTTTGGAAATTCTGGGCTCGTGGTGAAAAGCAAAAGCCTTTGAATGAGTTGGTGGCGAGCGCGCTTTCAACCGTGACGAACAAGCTCCCATTCACGACCAACCACATGGCCTACACTTTCAAGACCACACCCGTTTCGACCAACCTGACTGAGAACAAACTCACTGCGAAGCTGGAGTTCAGCAATCCGGCCTGGGCGAGCGAACAAATTACGGTGGAGATCAAAGGTCGTGATTACGGGGCGCAGGCAGGCATGGCCATTGATGAATTCGCGCGTCGGATTGGCAATTCGGATTACTACAAGAATTTCCTCGCGAACGAAGGCTTCCGTTTCACGGAGCGGCCTCCGCAGGCCCGCACGGATCCGGCTGATTTGCTGAATCCAACGGCGGCTTTTGTGCCATTTACCATTCAACTTGAATCGAAAGAAAGGGTTTTCGCCAATGAATAAACTCTCCAAGGAAAAACGGGATAAGCTGATCATGACCGCGTTTGTGGCGGTGGCAGTGATCGGCATCCTCTATGTGTTCGTGCTCGGCGCGCAAAAGGACAAGCTCGCCATGCTGAATGCGCAAATCTCAAGCGCCAAAGATAAAATGGCGAAAGCTGAGCGCCTTGTGAAAAGCAAGGATACTCTGGATATCCAACTGAACCAGAACCGCCAGGAACTGGACCACCGGGAGCAGGACATGGCGCCAACCGGGCAATACTATTACTGGTTTCTCAAACTGCTGGAGGAATTCCGCAAGAAGGAAGGACTGGAGAGCAGCTTTGTCGTGGATATCACCCAGCCTGAATTTATTGAGGCCGGTTTGATGCCGCAGTTTCCATATAAAGCCGCAGCTTTCACCGTTCGCGTGAATGGCCAGTTCCAGGATGTGGGCCGCTTTATTGCGGATTTCGAAAATGCTTATCCGTACTTCCGAATCCAAAACCTGCACATGCAGCCTGAGGCGCCGGGAACCACAGCAACCTTGCCGAATGTGACTGCTTCTTCCCCGACGGACGGGAAGCTCATCATCCAGTTGAGAATTGTAACGCTGATCAAGTCAGCCACTACTTAAATGAACGATCTTTTTAACTATTGGACCGTCCGGTCCTGGAATTTGCTGCCGATCGCGGCGGCCTTCAGTTTCGCAATCACGTCGCCCGCGGCGGAATCAAAAGCCGCTCCCAAAGGAGCGAAGGCGCCAAAGGAAAAAGTCGTGGTCGCCGCACCCAGTGGCGATGCAGCAGTCGCGGCACCGAAATCGACTTTCACAATCGATAAAAATTTCCGCGATCCGTTCTTTCCAAAAGCTTCGAACAATTCCAAAGCCGTTGCAGCGCCCGCCACCGCGGCTGCCACTCCAGCGGATGTCCAATCCGCATTGCGCTCCGGTTTCCAGGGTGTGATGGGTGCTGGGGAACGCCGCCTGGCGATGATTAACAACGTCATTCTTGAGCCCGGCCGCAATACCGTTGTCCCGGTCAAGGTTGGTGCTTTTCAGCAGAAGGTTGCGGTGCATGTCGTTGATGTGCTTCGGAACGGAGTCGTGCTTGAAGTGCAGGGGCAGAAACAGCCGCTGACGATCACTTACGCGGAATCACGTTAATGAGAAAATAAAGCGGAAAAAGCTAATCGGTTCACTAGTTGCTAAATGAGTAAATACGCAAATGCGCGAAAAACAATGAAGACTATTATCAAAGCGTTGGTCCTGAGCACGATTTATTGCGCGGGGAATCTAATTGCGCAAAATTCGCCCTCCCCAGCCCAGACCAATGAACCAGCCGCAGCCGTGACAAACGCGGCAGCCGCTCCGGCGACTCAAGCCGCCGCACCGGAATTGGAGCCTCCTTTAATTCAAAAGCCCGCCGCAAAAACAGCCGGCGAGGTTGTTCCCTTTATATCTCTTGGTGGCGATTTCCCCGTGATGGAAGCGATCACCAACCTGGCGCAGCAAGCAGGCATTTCTTATCAACTCGCGCCCGAGATGTTGACCAACGACGTGCCGGTCGAAGTACTGCGCGAACCGATTGGATCGACGCACTTCGAGAATATCACCTACCGCAAAGCGCTCGATACCTTGCTCGCGCAAAAGGGTCTTGTGATTGGCACGCGCCCTGGCACCGCTGGGTATCTGCTCGGCTTCAAAGATTCGAAGCTGACCCCTATCGAACCTGAAGGCGGCGATTTGAGCAAAATGGCGCCCGAGGATGACCTCACGATGGAAGCGGTTTTTGATCCGAACCGTGAAGTGCCATTGCTCCAGGCGATTCAAATGCTTGGCCGACTTGCAAAGTTGAATATTTTGATCGATCCGCGCATTAAGAGCGGTGGCATTCGCCAGGTGGGCACCAACATTGTCGAACTGCCTCCAGTTGGAACCAACACGGTTTCTCTGAGCACGTTTGGCGGTGTCACTCCACACCAGACACTCGATGCGGTCTTGAATAATTACGGCCTGATGCTGGTTACTGATCCCAAGACGACTTTCAGCCAGGTAACGTTCCGTGATCCGACGGCAAAAGAGCCGGTGTACACTTACACAGTGCCGCTCCATTACGCGAACACCA
>JBQCGE010000665.1:0-3824 GCA_051955955.1 Verrucomicrobiota bacterium | reverse complement strand
CAACTCCATCAGCAGGTTGTCGGTGTTCAATTTGATGCCGCCGGCGTGCCTCAGCAGGCTATCATCCGCGACAACGTGGATGTCTCCGGGGCGAACCTGCTCGGGCGCTGGACCCATACGTTTTCTGAAGATTCCGAGCTGGCCCTCAAATTATATTACGACCGCACCGAACGGGACCGGGTCGTATTCAACGAAACTCGCGATACATTCGATATCGATTTACAGCACCGGATCAAACTGGGTGAGCGCAATGATATCGTTTGGGGCCTTGGATATAACCTGACATCGGACCATCTCGATAATAGCGAGACTGTGATCTTCAACCCGGACCATCGAGCGACTTCTTTATATAGCGCTTTCGTGCAGGATGAAATTGCCCTTGTGCCCGATCGCCTGCGGCTGACCCTCGGTTCCAAGGTGGAACATAACGACTACACGGGTTGGGAAATACAACCGAGCGGACGGCTTTCGCTGAGCATCACTCCGAAGCAGACAGTCTGGTTTGCTGCCTCCAGGGCGGTGAGCACTCCATCTCGCGCGGAGAACGACATTCGCATCAATCAGGTTATCCCGGGAGCGGGCCCCATTCCCAACACCCTGGTTTCATCATTCGGCAGCACGGACATGGAATCGAAGGAGTTGATTGGCTTCGAACTGGGTTACCGCATCCAGCCACACGATAGAATCACCTTTGACCTCGCAACGTTCTACAATCTTTACGACAAGCAGCGCTCAATCGAACCGTCCGGCGCGCCTCAGGTTCTACCGCCAGGATATGTGATGGTCCCAGTCACCATTGATAACATGATCAATGGTGAGACCTACGGCTTCGAACTCGCAAGCACCTGGCAGGCGACCGATTGGTGGCGCTTGAAGTTGAACTACACTTTCTGGCGGCTTTCACTCCACCAGGAACCCGGCAGCGGTGATACGTTGCTCGAATTCGCGGAGCGCGACAGCCCACGCCATCAGGTCGGTATCCGCTCACTCATGGACCTGACCCATTCGATAGAGTTCGACACTGGCATCCGCTATGTGGATGCGCTGCCCACCCGCATGCGATTCGCGAATGGCAGTGTGACTGACGGCGTGCCTAGTTATATCGTCGGAGATGCGCGAATTGGATGGAGACCCAACAAAAATTGGGAGGTATCCCTCGTCGGGCAAAACATATCCGATGCCTCACACCAGGAGTTCGCACCCTCATATATCCAAACCCAAGTTACCCAGGTCGAGACGAGCGTTTTTGCCAAAATCACGTTCCGTTATTGATGAGCCGAAAGGAGATTCTCTTGATTTCGATACTCACATACGGAACTCGCAAGCGGCCGCGCGACTACATCTTCCGGCTGCTGCTCGCGCTCAGCGCCATTTTGCTGGTCCCGTGCCAGGTCAAAGCCCAAACCGTTTCGGAAACGGAAATCAAAGCGGCCTTTATTTATAACAGTGCCAAATTCACTGAGTGGCCTAAGAACATATTTTCGGACGATGATGCCCCGATCAATCTAATGGTGTTAGGTGACGAGGATTTTACCTCCAAACTCACATCCCTCCTGAAGGGCAAGAAAGCGCATGGCCGTTCTTTCCAGGTGAAACGGGTCGTAAACCCCGGCGATGCCAAAAATGCGCAGATCCTCTTTGTCCCAGCGGGAGAAACAAAACGGTTTCCCTCGTTCTATGAGGTGATTAAGAAAACCCCGGTTCTGACGATAGGAGAGTCAGCGCAGTTTCTCGACCAGGGTGGAATCATCAACCTGGTTTTCGAAGATGATTTGCTTCGCTTCGAGATCCATCCCGAATCGGCGGAACGCGCAAATTTGGTAATCAGCTCCAGACTTATGCGCCTAGCGAAGAACATCCGGAAAGGAGAGGTAAAGGAATGATTGCCGCCCTGTCGGGTCGGACGATCAAGCGCAAGCTGCTCTTGATCATCATGCTCACCTGCACGGTCGCCTTGCTGCTGGCCTGCGCGGTGATTTTGATGTTTGAAGTCTATAGCACCAAACAAATCCTGCGCCGGAATACGGAGGTGATTGCGGGAGTGATCGGCGCGAATAGTTCTGCCGCATTATCTTTTAAAGACTCGGGGAAAAACGATGCCCGCGAAGTGCTTGCAGCCTTAAAGGCAGAACCTTACGTAATACGCGCCTGCCTCTATAACGATTCCGGCGAGGTTTTTGCCACCTACTTCCGGGAAGGGTCCGAACAAAAAACCCCGCCTGCTGTCCAGGATGAAAATATCCGATTCGACAGCAATTCACTCAGCATCTTCCATAAAATCAAATACGACGGCGAAGTGGTCGGGACGGTTTACATTCAATCCGACCTGCGAATTTTAACCGAACGGATGCGCACCTATTTCTGGATCATGGGGCTCGTCATGATTTCCGCCGCATTTGTCGCATTCCTGCTCTCCCTACGGTTGCAGAAGGTCATCTCCACTCCGATCACCCACCTCGCGGAGATTGCGAATAAGGTATCCAGCCAAAAGAATTACTCCATCCGCGCCAAAAAACAGTCGGACGATGAGATGGGCGTATTGATCGACCATTTCAATGAAATGTTGCGCGGCATCCAGGAGCGGGATGCAGCTCTGTTGCGAGCACATACCCAACTCGAAAAACGCGTGGATGAACGCACCAAGGAATTGCAATTGGAAATTGGTGAACGCTCACGGGTCGAATCGGAACTGCGAGTTTCACAGTTGAAATTCGAAAACCTGGTCAACTCCATCGACGGCGTGGTATGGGAATCCAACCCCCGCACGTTCGAGTTTTCGTTTGTCAGTGAGCAGTCTGAAAGATTGCTCGGATACGAACGTTCCAAATGGACCGATGATCCGAATTTCTGGCTGGACCATATTCATCCCGATGACCAAATCCTCGCGCACGAAATCCGCAATAAAGGCCTGGCGCAGGAAAAAACCAATCAGCTTGAATATCGGATGATTGCCTCCGATGGCCGGATCGTCTGGATTCGCGAAATCAGCACCTTCATTTTCGAGAACCGAACAGCGCAGGCTTTGCGCGGAGTGATGTTCGACATCACTGCGCAAAAGCACGCCGAGGAGGAGCTTGACCTGTTGAACACGCGACTCGTGGAAAGCTCCCGTCATGCGGGCATGGCCGAAGTGGCAACGGGCGTGTTGCACAACGTTGGCAACGTCTTGAACAGCGTGAACGTCTCGTCAACTTTGATTTGCGACCAGGTGCGAAATTCCCGCGCCTCCCGCCTGAAGGACGTTGTGTTGCTGTTGAATAAAAATTCGACGGACCTTGGCAACTTCATCACGACGAATCCGAAGGGAAAAATCATCCCCGGCTATTTGAGCAGCCTCTCTGAGCGCCTCACCGCCGAACAGCAGGACTTGCTGCGCGAGATCGAGTTGCTCACCAAAAATATTGAGCACATCAAGGAAATCGTGGCGATGCAGCAAAATTATGCCCGGGTCTCGGGGATCATTGAATCGCTCTCACTCCGCAACCTGGTGGAGGATGCGGTCCAGATGAACGCCGCCGCGCTGTCCCGACATGGGATTCTGGTCGTGCGCGAATATGAGGAAGTTCCAGTGATCGCCGTGGATAAACACAAGATCCTGCAAATCCTGGTAAACCTGATCCGCAACGCGAAGTACGCCATCGATGCGGCCGCAAAACGCGATAAGAAGCTCACGATTTCAATCCGCATGACGGAAGAAAACCGCGTCCAGCTCTCCATCCAGGATAATGGCATTGGCATCTCGCCGGAGAACCTCACCAAGATTTTTTCACACGGCTTCACCACGAAACGCGATGGGCATGGCTTTGGCCTGCATAGTGGTGCAT
>JBQCGE010000664.1:0-6065 GCA_051955955.1 Verrucomicrobiota bacterium | reverse complement strand
AAGCGTCGCCCAAGTGCTTCGAGCGATTTTGGGTTCAGTGGTGATTGATTCGGTGAGTACCATGGGAATTCCGCCGGATGATCCCTACGCCCAACGGGGCGAGCCACCGGTCTGGGCATCATTTCGCGCTGAACTCGCGGCAACAGGTTTGGATTTGAAGCTCGAACCCATCGATAAATGGGACTTTTATAAGCAGGTAGAATCTCCGGACCATGTGCTCACGATACAAACGGGTGAACGCGCGCTCTGGGCTAATGTTCTCTTAACGATGGGATGCAGGACGTTTTAAAATCTAAAAGATTCAGCTTTGGTTTCATTCAACAATGCAAACACGTGAACTAGGCAAAACGGGGTTAAAAGTGCCGATTTTAAGTTTCGGCGCTTCGTCGCTCGGACAGGAGTTTAGAGCGGTTACGATCGATGAGGCGCTTGGCTCAGTTCGGGTGGCGCTCGAGTGCGGTTTGAACCTGATTGATACCTCTCCGTTTTACGGTCGCGGCATGAGCGAGGTATTGCTCGGCATAGCACTCAAAGACATTCCTCGCGATAATTATTTGCTTTGCACGAAACTCGGTCGGTATGACCTCGCTCATTTCGACTTCTCCGCCAAACGCGTTTCTGAAAGTGTTGATGTCAGTTTGCATCGGCTGGGCACTGATCATCTCGATATTGTCTTATGTCACGATATTGAATTTGTTGATATGGGCCAAATCGTGGAGGAAACAATCCCTGCGCTGCGGGAGATTCAGAAATCCGGCAAGGTGCGCTACATAGGGTTTAGTGGCTATCCTCAAAAGATATTTCATTACATTTGCGACCGCACGGAGGTCGATTGCGCATTGAATTACAACCAGTACACACTTCAGAATAGTCGATTCTACGACGAAACAATTCCATACCTGCGAGAAAAAGGTGTGGGAATAATGAATGCCGGTCCCTTCTCAGCTCGGTTGTTGACGCAAGCGCCGCTCCCGAAATGGCTAAAGGAACCCGAAACCGTCAAGGAAGCAGCTCGGAAAGCGGCCCAACTTTGCGCTTCGCATGGCGTTGACATTGCAAAACTCGCCTTGCAATTCTCCGTCGCAAACCCGGATATTGCCACAACAGTCGCAGGGAGTGCCAACCCAGAAAATATTCGGAACTGGGCGAGGTGGATCGAGGAACCGATCGATCATGAGTTGCTTCAGAAGGTGCAAAACGTTTTCCAGCCCGTGAAAAATATCGGTCACGTGGAAGGGCTTCCGCAAAATAATTAATCCATGCGCGCAATCCAATTTGAACAGCCGCTTCATTCCAAAATCATTGAGACCGCTGAACCGGTTCAGCCCACTCCCGGCAATGCCCTTGTGCGCGTGCATAATGTTGGCATCTGCGGCACTGATATTTCGGGCTATCTCGGCAAAATGCCTTTTTTCAGTTATCCGCGAATTCCGGGGCATGAACTCGGCGTTGAAGTCGTTGCGATAGGAGAGGGAGTCACCGAGGTCCGAGTCGGAGATCGTTGTTCGGTCGAGCCGTACTTGAATTGCGGAAACTGCAGTGCCTGCCGCAACGGTCACACGAATTGCTGCGAGCATAATCAAACTCTCGGCGTGCATTGCGATGGAGGGCTGCAGCCTTATTATACCGTTCCAGCTCGCAAACTGCATGTTTCAACCAGGCTGAATTTTGAGCAGTTGGCCCTGGTTGAAACGCTCGCAATCGGTTCTCATGCGGTTTCCCGCGCGAACCCAAAATCGGGGGAATCCGTTCTCGTCATCGGAGCCGGTCCAATCGGCCTCTCGGTGATTGAATTTGCGAGGTTAAGCGGGGCCGAAACGATCGTCATGGATTTAAACCAGGACCGCCTGGATTTTTGCAAAGCTAAGATGGGGATTGAAAAAACCATCCTTCCCGAGGGCTCCGACGCTGAAAGCCAAGTGAAGCGATCAACCAGTGATGGTTCATGGCCCGCCGTAGTCATTGATGCAACCGGAAGCAACAAAAGCATGAGCCACGCGTTGAATTTTTGCGGCTTTGCAGGACGCGTTGTATACGTTGGCATTACGCAGGCTGAACTCTCATTCCCTCATGCGCCCGTCCTGCACAGACGCGAATTGACGATCAAGGCCAGTCGAAATGCGCTTCCGGAAGACTTTAAGAAAATCATTCGACTCATCGAAGAGGGACAGATTGATACGCGGCCGTGGATTACTCACCGAACCGCCTTTGCGGACCTGCCGGCTGCTTTTCCCAACTTCACAAAACCGGAAACGGGAGTAATCAAGGCAATGGTTCAGGTGTAAACCGTAACTGTAGTTCCCAGTAAAAAGTTCATTAACCTGATAAACCTCGGGCCAAATCCCATCGGGCGCAGGAATTCTCTGGAAGTTCGCAACTCTTTCCGCAACACTAGGAAAGTCCGATATGAAATCCGACAAAATTGTTATTTGCGGCGGTGGCGGTTTTATTGGCGGCCACCTCGTTGCTGATCTCTTGCGTGAAGGCCATACCAACATTCGAAGTGTTGACCTGAAGCCTTTTGATGAATGGTACCAACTCTTTCCCAACGTTGAAAATCTCCAACTCGACCTCTCCCGCAAAGAGGATTGCGACAAGGCGCTTAAGGACGCAAAAGTCGTTTACAACCTCGCAGCGGATATGGGCGGCATGGGTTTCATTGAAAACAATCGCGCGCTCTGCATGCTTTCGGTCCTGATTAACACCCACCTGCTCATGTCGGCGAAAGATGTGGGAGTTGATCGTTTCTTCTACTCCTCTTCCGCTTGTGTTTACGCAGCGGACAAGCAAATCAACCCGGATGTGACTGCGTTGAAGGAAAGTGATGCTTATCCTGCGATGCCGGAAGATGGCTACGGATGGGAAAAACTTTTCAGCGAAAGAATGTGCCGCCATTTCCGTGAAGATTTCGGGCTTACCACGCGCGTCGCCCGTTATCACAATGTCTATGGCCCGGATGGCACATGGAAAGGCGGACGCGAAAAGGCTCCCGCAGCGATTTGCCGGAAGGTGATCGAAGCGAAGCTTTCCGGAAATCATCAGATCGAAATCTGGGGGGACGGAAAGCAGACGCGCAGCTTCATGTATATTGATGATTGCCTCAAGGGAACAAAGGCTATTTTAGCGAGCGATATTTTGGAACCGATCAATCTCGGGAGTAGTGAATTGGTGACCATTAACGGCCTCGTTGACATTGTGGAGGAGATTGCCGGAATCAAACTGAAGCGCAGCTACAACCTGAGCGCGCCAAAAGGAGTGAATGGGCGCAATAGCGATAACACGCTGATTAAGAAATATCTTGGGTGGGAGCCGTCCGTCCGATTGAGGGACGGAATGGAACGGACGTATCGCTGGATTTACGATGAATTCGTGAAAGAAAACCGCGCGTCGGTTCGTCCAACCATCACGGCCTAACCAATCTTTTCAGATTGACCGCGGGCCAGCCAAGGTGCTGGCCCAATGTTTTATCATCGTGCAATTTTCGATTATTACTCCCAGTTTCCGAGCTTCGGAATGGCTTAAACTTTGCATCGCCTCAGTGGCGGACCAGGATGTGGAACATGAGCACATCGTTCAGGACTCCGTCTCAGATGATGGCACCCTGGAATGGCTTCCGAACGACCCCCGTGTGCATGCCTACATCGAAAAGGACAGGGGAATGTACGATGCCGTGAACCGAGGCTTGCGCAAGGCCAGGGGGGAAATCCTGGCCTACATCAACTGCGATGAACAATATCTCCCGGGCGCCTTAAAAAAAGTTGCTGAATTCTTCCAGGCTAATCCACAGGTTGAGTTGGTATTCGCCGACACGATTGTAATTCGCGAAGATGGTAATTTTCATTGCTTCCGCAAAACTCAAATACCGTGGGCGGCGCATGCGCAAGTTTCCTCCCTTTGCACCTTGACCTGCGCGATGTTTTTTCGACGATCTGTCCTGGATAACTATAACCTGTATTTCAGCGACGAATACCGAGATCTCGGAGATGTTGATTGGGTGGTGCGGGCTTTGAAGCATAAGGTCCCTATGAAAGTGCTGCGGCATTATACTTCAGCTTTCACCGAGACTGGGGATAACATGAACCTCAAGCCGAATGCAATGCGTGAGCGGAAAGTGGTGTTTGAAAAAGCCCCATTCTGGGCTCGAAATGGTAAGCCAATGATTGAAGCCGCTTTCAAGGCAAGTCGTTTGCTGAATGGTGGCTTGCGGGAGAAGGCCCTGAATTATTCGATCTATACGAAAGCCAGCCCGCAGGAGCGTCAATCATTTAGCGTTTCTAACCCTACTCCTTTCTGGAAAAGAGTTCCACTTGCGAGTGCTCCAGCCGATTAATACGCTTGCTCGGGCATTTGGTTCAGAAATTCGATTTTGCATTTTAGTGTAGCTCCTTCAGTATGCAGCCATGAATTTCCGCATAGCTGTTATCCTGACTGCGGTTCTTGTTTGCGCCCCTTTGCAGGCTGAATTTCGTTCTGCAATTGCCATTCGAAAAGTTACTCCCGATCCATTATTGCCGGTCTCCGGGGGAGTAGGGGCATCGCATCCTGTTAAGGAAAAGAAAGGAGATTTAACAGTTCGAGCCATGGTCATGGAAAACAGCGGAACCCGGATCGCCCTTGTGGGTGCTGACTTTCTCGGTTTTCCGAGTGTGTTGGGTAACAAGGTGCGTAGCAAAGTGAAGGGGATTCATCCGGAAAATATATTGATTGGGGCAACTCACACTCATAGCGCCCCAGATTGTTACGGGTTCCCGGATGGGCAAGGCGGGTTCGCCACAGACCTGAAATATCTTGATCGTGTTTGCAATGAAATGGCTGATGCCATCAATGAAGCCGTTGCTCATTTGCAACTATCCGAACTGAAAATTGCCAGCGGGGAGGCAAAGGGGAAAATAGCCTATAATTATTACGCCCCGGATTTATACGATCCACGCTGTAATGTCCTCCAGACTCTCACTCCGGATGGGAATGTAATTGCGACGCTTGTTAATTATGCGATCCATCCTGAAGTGATAGGTTCCAGCCAGGGTATTCTCAGCCCCGACCTGGTTGGCCCGTTGTATCAACAAATTGCTGAAAAAACTGGTGGAGTGGCGATCTTCATGAACAGCGCCCAGGGCGGGATGGTCACAGCCGACAATCGTGCGCCGGAAGGCAAGGAGCATCGCGATTGGACGGAATGTGAACGGATTGGCAGACTACTCGCGGATGAAGCGCTTCGAATTGTTGGGGAAGCGAAACCAGAAATCAACCCGATGCTGTTCTGCACGAACAAAACGGTCGATTTTAAAGTTGATTCGCCGCTTCTACTACAGGTTATGAAACTTTCGCCACTCGGGTATAAAGCGCAACGCCCCGGTTACGTGAGCACCATGATGAATCTGGTAAACATTGGCAACGCTCAGATTATCACTATTCCTGGAGAGGCGCTCCCGAACATTGGGTATTACTTAAAGCGCAAAATGCATGGCGAGGTAAATTTCTTGTTTGGTCTGACGAATGATGCTTTTGGCTATATCTTATCCAAGGAAGATTTCAATTCGTTCAAGCGTTACCAATATGTATCGAGGACTTCGCTTGGGGAGGGGACGGCTGATACACTCATCACTGCAGCGCTTGAATTGGTAAACCACGCACCTGATCCAACAAAAGCTCAGGCAACTAAATAGGTGAATCGGATCCCCTGGATTTCACCACGCTTCGCAACTGGCCAGATTTAAGCCGGGAAATAATCTCCTTGCCACCAGTGATTTCAGCGGCATCGCTCAACACCTTCCCGCTCTCGGCTTCATAGGTGATTGAATAGCCACGATCGAGCACATGTAACGGTGAGAGCAGTCGCAATCGAGTTTCCAATGCACTTAATTTATGGCTTAAGGTGCCAAGGTCCGAGGCGGCTCTCATTCGTTCTACCAAGTTTCCGAGTTGCTCCTGACGCTGGATCAGGATCGCCTGTGGCTTCATTCGATTGAGCCTGGCTGCAGTGGCCTGAAGCAGGGTTTGCTTCTGCCGCAAATGATGACGGAGGCAGCGATGGATCGAGTTTTGCATCTCATCCAAACGCTGCA
>JBQCGE010000663.1:0-4763 GCA_051955955.1 Verrucomicrobiota bacterium | reverse complement strand
CCGCCCATCACTTTTCCGATTGGAGGCACCAGGACATCGTTTACGAGAGAGGTGACAATTTTACCAAAGGCAGCACCAATGACGACAGCGACCGCAAGATCAACCACGTTGCCCCGCATCGCGAACTCTTTGAATTCTTTGAGCATGCTCATTTTAACTCTCCTTGATTGGTTTGGTGTGATTCGTTGTTCGTGGAAGCATTCATTATGAATGCTTTATGGATACATTTACATAATGCATTAATCAGGTTGGCTCATAAATAAGCAATGCTTTTCTGAATTGGGAACCTTCCTTTCCTGAAACCATCAGAAATGATGCCAGCACCTTGGCCGGATTCAAAATGCTCATTTTGAATAGATGCGAATCGACCATACCGCGTGCTCCTACGCCGTTCTCATCGCCATTGGCATCAATGTCGAGGTCAAATGTTCGCTGATCGGTGACATCCCCAAACTGAGCGAAGCCCGGTGCCTCTTAAGAGCCCTCACGGAGAATGCTCACCTTCAACCGACCTGGAGGCACCAATAAAGAAATTAAACGAAGCACAGGAACAAGCGATGCTTCACTCTGGATAGTTCGTGCTTTTCTTTTCGTCTTCCATTTGGTATCCGAACAACATCGCCACTCATTGCAATACTTGCGGCATCAAAGCTCTTGAGAACGAAACGTTTCACGAGGAGCGCATCCCGTTTTTTCGCGCGAGGAGGTATTGTCCTGCCTGTCACGCGCGCATTTATCACCGGGTTGCTATCATTGTTTTTCTCGTCTCTCTTTTTTTGATGCTGATGCCGATCGTGACTGCTTACCGGCATCATGTCCCATTACTCCTTAACAAGCACGCATTTACCAGCTTACTGTTGCTCTTTCAGTATTTACTGGTGATTCCGCACGAACTGGGCCACGCGATTGCAGCGCGCGCATTTGGATTTTCGAATATCCGGATTTTCATCGGAGCAGGAAAACCATTGTTCTGCTTTAATCTTTTCGGGTTTGACTGGCTGTTAAATAGAATCCCTTTTGGCGGGCTGACCTTTGCGCGGCCTGGTCCAGATAGCAACACTCGCTTCAAGTGGATCGTCTTCATCAGCGCCGGGTTAATTGTGAATAGCCTTTTTATAATTTTTGCATGGCTCCTGACGCGCACAGATTTTTATCAAGCAGAGGTTTACCCTTCTCTCGCCGTCTTGGTTGAGGCGTTCATCTGGGCAAATGTTGTTGTGATTGTGGAAAACCTCGCACCTTATACGGTCCAGGTGGGTTCCGGACAATTTTCCACCGATGGAAAACTTCTGCTTCAGGCAATCTTTTCTTGGAATAAATCATCGGTTGAAAGAACTGAAACCATTTCGCCGTTAAATCTTTGGATAGCTCGCGTACTGAAAGCCTTAATTGCATTCGTTCTCGGAGTTTGTACGTTATTGCTGGCTCTTTTCGGTTTGATGATTGTTGTGATCGGATTCAAGAGAGGGAACATTCCAACTCATGTAGGGATTTTTATTTTTTTCGAATGCCTCGCCGCAGTTCTAGGTTACTACACTTACAGAACGCTGGCGCATCCGGTTGCCAAGAGAACGCAGAATAAACAGTTTCTTTTTGCTCATGAGTGGTTAGTTGCGATTTTAAGAACATTTTCTACTCCCGAGACGCTGGCGGTGGTCGAAGCCATCCAGCGCCAGATTCAGGCGGGTGATTACAAAGGAGCCGCTTCTGAATGCGAACGTGTTCTTTTCACATATCCGGATGACCTTCGGTTTATTGTCCTCCAGGGCGTAGCTCAAAGCAGGAGCAAAGACTACCTTGCCGCACGCGAAAGTTATGAGAGAGCATTGAAACTGACAACGATTGAACAAGTCATAATTTATGCAGGCATCTCCGCCGAAAAACTAAAGGTTATGATGCTGCAGGGGGATGCAGATGAGTTCAATGCAGGGATACATAACTTCCTTTTGCTTCCTATTCCAGAGGCCATCAAGGTCGCGCATTTAGATCAGATCGCCTGCGAGGCTTTGTTCCAACAACGGCCGGATCTCATAGCCGCTGCTGAGTTCTGTATTGCAGAGGCGATTAAGGTTGCTCCGGCCAGCCTCACACTTAAGGGCACAGCGGGCGCGCTATTGGTCGAGCAAGGAAAGCTTGAAGAAGCTCACCCTCTTTTGAAGGAATGCTACGATCGAAGTCCGGCTCAACACGATCAGGCATTTTCCGGGTTATATCTTGCGCTGATAGCCGAACAGCGTGGGCAATTTAAAGCCGCCATGAAGCTGGCGCGCCAATCCGTCATACTTTATCCCCAACATTGGCTGCAAGGGAAGGCGAAGGATCTATTGGCTCGAATTCAGCGACGGAGCTAACTTTCGTGGTGGTGATTTCTTGATTAATTCCACGCGGCATTGAGGTTGGTTTTCCAGCGGCTATTCACATTTCACGTCAGTTGCTTTTAATATTCCGCCCGGCTTCTATCATTTTCCTAAAGGTACACAACGCTCGTTTTACGTTGTTCAAGGCCTCCATTTCCAAAACGAAAGACGAGTTTCCTTCATTTGGTTTGAAGGGTTAAAATCCTAACCGCCGAAGCGAGGTTGGAAACAAGAAAACAAAAAGGCCTGGAACTCGAAGAATTCCAGGCGAGTGAATGTAAGCAGCTTGAATTAGTTAACCCGATTCAGAATGACTGGATAATAGACGCCGTTACGGCTGGCCGTGGCGGTCATCTGTCCGTTGTTGTTAATGCTGGTTGGGGTTATTATGTTCCATCCTGCGGCGGATTCGTCCAGGAGGGTTTGGAATTCGTATACCTGTCCATCAATCCAAATCACGATGCGTCCAGGGGTTACATTCCATGTGCCGGGTTCGCTTGCGGCGCTGGAGCCGATGATTGTGCCCTGATTGTTGATCATGTCCGCGCTTCCGTAATTATCTCCGGGTAAAAGCGGCAGCTCAACGGGCGTGTGCTTCGGATCATTTTTCCAGAGGACAGGACGGCTGCCAAAGGGAGGATGACTCACGCCAACAACTTCGCCCAGGTCATTGATATCGAAGGCAATACTGCTCCAGTCATAACCGTAAACCCCGAGATCAACGATGGAGTGTGCCGCATCATTATTCCAGAAGACTGCGTGCTGCCCGATTTGCGCGCCAGTACCGTAACCAACCGCCTGGTTGTATTGGTTGAACGCCCATGAAACGAAGGAGTCCTTCAATGGATCGCTGCCAGGGAGGAGTGGAAGATCGATTTTGGTGGATTTGCGTGGGTCCTTGGCATTTACAGTCCAGATCGCGCCGCGCCATGGGCTGGAAAATCCTTTGACGTAATAACCGCCAATCTCACCGGAATCATTGATCGCGATCGGGCGTGTGTTGCCGCCGTTGTTGGAAAAGAAATTGACCACTTTGTTCCCGCTGGATACCCAGCCCAGGGGTCGGCCGTCGCCATCATCACCATCACCAACCGCAACACCCTGGGCATTGATCGCCGTAGCTGCGCTATAGGTGCCGTCTTTAAGTTTGCCCAGGACAGTTGGAACACCATACTTCCAAATCGTAGCCACACCTTGATAACCGTCCCGTGCGCTGGCGCTAGACCCAGCGACAAATCCCTGATCATTGATCTGTGAGGCAAAGCTCTCATCAAATCCTGAAGGTATGGGAAGAACGGTGATGGAGAACCGAGGTTGCGCAACCGCAGCGGTCAAAGAGGCAACGACGATTGCGGCGAACGTACTCAAGCGTGTAGCGCGTTGGAGGGGACCTTTTGTGATTGGGGTCGCATTTACTAATCTTTTCATAGCTAAATTCATTTTGTGTTCTTGTTCTTTCGAACGTGATCACATTCACGAATTAAGCTGCCTGCGGCAAAATCTTTACCGTAACGGTTTTGTTACAATTGCGAGGGCTTAAGCAGAGCGAAGTTCAGGGCTTTTTCCGACTCAAAACTTCAACGTGAATTGGGCGGCGACTAAATTATTGAACCGATTGAGCGGCAAGTTGTGATCGATGCTGTATTGAAGTTTGAATTGCGTATGCGCGGTAAAGCGATAGCCGAGTGAAGCATCCACTCGCGACAGGTCGTCCCCCCAGCGCACGGCGTCCTGAGTCGAATTGTGGATCGGCGAAAAGAACTGTTGATTCCAGCGAAGTGCCCCGAAAAATTGCGGAGTAAACTTGTATTTTGTTTCGATGTAATAAGCGAGAGTATCCGCATTGCCGACATTGGGAACTTCAAATCGCGATTCAAAAACTTCGGCCCAAACTTGTAGATGATGCCACTCAAACCGGACATCCTGGCCCAGCAGGATTTGCCGATAATCACCGATATTTCTTCCAGCGGGGAGGGTCTCGGATGCTTCGGATCGGAAGTAAGGTCCAACGCTTCCTGACACGCCGAAGTTCCAACGCAAATCAGGATTGTAGGCCAACCGACCGGCAAAAGTGGGGTGCTCAAAATCTGTGTCACTGATTCGCCATGCTTCAGGGCGGGAAGATGGTCCCGCGTTTTTGATTTCGGCAGCGTATTCAAATTTTTCAATGCGGCCAGCCACCGAAGCGCCGGTTGCATAAACAGGCCCCCACAACACGGGATTGTATTCGTATGCTTCGGCTGGGTTAAAAGCAATGAAGTGCGCCGCGTCCTGAGGGGCTTCGGAATCATAAATGGCGGTCAAGTGTTCATAAGACAGGGGAGCGGAAATAAAAGGATTGTCCCAGGACAAATGCCGTGGAACCCAGTTCCCAATGATTGTGGCAAATTGCCCTGCCTGAAAATT
>JBQCGE010000662.1:0-5391 GCA_051955955.1 Verrucomicrobiota bacterium | reverse complement strand
CCGTGATTTTCTTGGACACGTCCCCGTTCGCCACCGCTGTCGTAACTTCGGCAATGTTACGAACCTGGGCGGTGAGGTTACCAGCCATGAAGTTCACCGAGTCGGTAAGATCTTTCCAGGTGCCCGCGACTCCGCGCACGTCGGCTTGACCGCCGAGTTTTCCTTCCGTACCGACTTCACGCGCAACACGGGTCACCTCAGATGCGAACGAGCTGAGCTGATCGACCATCGTGTTAATCACGCTCTTGATCTGGAGAATTTCGCCGCGAGCTTCGACGGTAATCTTCTGAGTGAGATCACCGTCCGCAATCGCCGTCGCAACCTTCGACACGTCACGCAATTGCACCGTGAGGTTGGAGGCCATGAAATTGACGTTATCAGTCAGATCCTTCCAAACCCCGGCAACACCTTTTACCTGCGCCTGTCCACCCAGTTTGCCTTCAGTGCCGACTTCGCGGGCAACACGAGTCACTTCCGCTGCAAAAGCCGAGAGCTGATCCACCATGGTGTTGATCACGTTTTTGATTTGGAGAATTTCTCCGCGAACATCGACCGTGATTTTCTGGGTCAGGTCACCGCTCGCAATCGCAGTCGCAACCTTCGACACGTCCCGTAATTGAACGGTGAGGTTGGATGCCATGAAATTTACGTTGTCGGTCAGGTCCTTCCAAACTCCGGCAACACCTTTCACCTGTGCCTGACCGCCGAGTTTTCCTTCAGTACCGACTTCACGCGCAACACGGGTCACTTCGGAAGCAAACGAGCTGAGCTGGTCCACCATCGTGTTAACGGTGTTCTTCAGCTCCAGAATTTCACCTTTTACATCGACCGTAATTTTCTTCGAAAGATCGCCGTTCGCGACCGCCGTGGTAACCGCCGCAATGTTACGCACTTGCGAGGTAAGATTGCCGGCCATGGAATTCACAGAGTCGGTCAAGTCTTTCCACGTTCCGGAAACACCTTCGACGCGTGCCTGACCACCCAATTTTCCTTCGGTGCCGACTTCGCGGGCCACGCGAGTCACTTCGGAAGCAAAAGAACGAAGCTGGTCGACCATCGTATTAATGGTGACTTTCAGTTCAAGGAACTCACCTTTAACATCGACGGTAATTTTCTTGGAAAGGTCACCCTTCGCAATGGCCGTCGCCACCTTCGCAATGTTACGCACCTGGCCAGTCAGGTTACCGGCCATCAGGTTCACGTTATCCGTCAAATCTTTCCAGGTGCCTGCCACCGCTCGAACCCGCGCCTGGCCACCCAGTTTTCCTTCGGTGCCGACTTCGCGGGCAACACGGGTCACTTCGGAGGCGAAGCTTCCAAGCTGCTTGACCATCGCGTTTACGGTCGTTGCGGTCCGCTTGAATTCGCCCTTCAACGCTCGTCCGGTAATCTGGGTGGCCATTTTCTGGGACAAATCACCATTAGCCACCGCGCCGATGACGCGGGCGGTTTCATTCAACGGCCAAACCAGATCAGAGATAAGAGTATTTACCGACTCGACCCATCCCGCCCAATCACCCCGAATCGTTCCCGCCAGGCTCACCCGTTCATCAATTTGCCCTTCACGACCGACCACCCGGCTGATCCGCTCCAACTCAGCGGACATGCTCTCGTTTTTTTCGGCAATACTATTGAAGGTTTCTGCAATCTTTCCGTTTATTCCTTTCCAATGTCCGGGTAAACGCACGGAAAAATCACCGCGACTGAAGGTCGAGAGTGCGGAGTAAAGAAGTTCGCGATCCAAGTCCGGTTCGCCAGTCTTTGTGGTCCTGGACGATTGGGACCGTTTAGCTCCTCGCTCAGTCGCAGCCTTTGCCGTTTTTCGCGGTTCGGCCGAGTTTTCAGCCGTTTTGGTGTTCTCGGTAATTGTCTCGGGCGTGATGTCGGGTTGTGGCATATGGATGGGTTATGAAATCGCCTGCTCTGATCGATAAAATTTTTCTGGTGCCAGCGCTTTCTTCATCGAGAACGGGCACACTTCACCTCTGATGGAACAGAGTTTTTTCAAAGTTAAAAAAGTATATAATCCGATTTCTGGCCAGCAAGGCTCGACCGTTCTGAATCCGGTTTCAGGGAAACCCTGATGCGCATTTAGCTGAATCTTGTATTTTGCCTCTTCCAGGCAGCAGCCTTTGAAATGAATGGGTTGCGCTTGTTTCTCCTTGTCCAGTTTATTAGCTTGTCCGCGTTGAAAAAACCCGTGCGAGCTGAAATTCCGCGAAAGGCAATTTATCGCCTTTCTGTTTACCTGCGCTGTTTGCAACGTTTAAAGCAGAACGAAATTCGAACGGTTTCCAGCGACGCACTAGCGAAAGCCGCGCGGGTCAAGTCGACGCAATTGCGGAAGGATCTCACCTACTTCGGCCAATTCGGCACTCGTGGGCTCGGCTATGATGTGGAGCAACTCAGCAAGATGATCTCCGACCTGCTCGGAACCACCAGCCTGCAACCGGTGATTCTTGTGGGTGTCGGAAACCTCGGTCTCGCGCTGCTCACCTATAAAGGTTTCGAGCAGGAAGGCTTCGAAATCATCTGTGCTTTCGACATGGAAGCCACGCGCAAGCGGGACAAACCTCTGAACACTCCAATCTACCCAATGGAACGGCTTCCAGAAGTTGTGGAAAAACATGGGGTCAAGATGGCGATCATCACCGTCCCCGCATCCGAGGCCCAGGAAGTGGCGAACCAACTGGTTGATGCGGGAATCGCGGGAATCTTAAATTTTGCACCGATTGTCCTGCATGTCCCTGACGAGGTAATGGTGAACAACGTCAATTTGGCGATCGAACTCGAAAATCTCAGCTATTTCATCCAACAATAAAGGCGCCCCGCATTCACAGGACGCCTCGGCTGCCTTGAACGGTTACGGATTAACGTGGCTGTTTCCGGCTCCGCGCTGAATTAGAACCGCGCGAGGAGGAAGAGGATCGCATCTGCGTTCTCGATGCGCTTCCACCCTGGCGGCTTGAATAGTTCTCCCGACCCGTTTCATATTGCCGCTGGCTGCGGGGTTGCGAAGAACGGCGATTTTGTGGCTGCAATCCCTCCAACTGCCGTTCGCCCTCTGTTTCGGGATTGCCTCGAGGATGTTCCCGAAGCCATTCTTCATAAGCCCGTCTATCATCTTGAGAATACCCTTGCGAGCCTTGTGCCCCCCAGCCCCGTCGCGGTTGTCCCTGGTGCTGCCAGCGGTCTTCCTCCCAATTTCCCCAGGGACGCTGTTGTTGGCGCGAGTATCCTTGCGAAGAACCCTGGTACGATCCGGGCCCTTCCTCGTAATAGTCGGGGCGTCGATCATAAGGACCGGATTGCCCCTGCGCGCCCTGACGATATCCCGGTTGTCCAGAACGCCCGTACCCTTCTTCTTCCCGGTAATATTGATTCCCTTGATCTTCATGTTCGCGCAAGGGATGCCAACCGCCCCCTTGTTCCTGGCTCGCATAACCTCCGTGGCCCTGATTGCCCTGGCCGCGGCGCGCTCGATCTTCGTCGTAATCCTGCCGCCCGTAACTTTGGCTCCCATAGGGCTCACCTGCTTCGTAACGTTCGCGATACGGTTCTCGTTCCTGGTATTGTTGGAAATAATGGTGCCGCTCTTCCCGAGGTCGTCGGCTGTATGTTCCGCCGCCCGGTGTATAACCGCCTGTCGAATATGGCTGCCTGGAGCTGCCCTCCTGGTCATAACCGCCCGATTGCCGATACGGTTGAGATCGTCCCATTGCGTAACCTTCACCCGAATGCTCATAACCCTGGTCATGAGGCGACCCCCACTCCTGGCCCTGCCCCATTGGCCGATATTGCTGACGTCCTTCAGCCTCGTAATCACGGTTGCCCTGCCAACCCCTGCCCTGTTGTTGCTCATGCTCCTGGTTCCAACGATCCTCACCCCACCCCTCGTTTTGCCGATGTTGCTGGCCCTGGTCCTGATCCCGGTACCGATAGGATCTTTCTCCTTCTCTTTGCTCACGCATAATAATTCGAACCTCCTTAAGCTTTGGAAATTGCACTGTTCTCAGGACCAGGAAAATGAAAGCCGTCTCGCACCTCCTGTTCCTCCAATATCTCAATTAATCATCAGAACTGAGGTGTGCCACGCGATGAGAACCATGCTTTTCCACTCAGGGAAAATTGCAGAGTGTCTATGGGGAATGAAGGATTGACGCTTTCAGAGCATTGAGATGCACCGCCGTTCAGCAAGAAGGCTTAAAAATCAGCAGGCGCTGTTTTCAACCATTCGGAAAATTTCGGAATGGCGAAGGAAAGTTGCCTGGAAATTTTGTCGCAGTTTAACGATGTGTCAGCGGGGCGCGGTGCTCCGTTGAAACTACGGCGGGAGGTTGCTTCAATCGTCGGAGAGAGTTTGGAATACCGCTCAGCGAGCAGATTCCCAATTTCATAACGCGAAAGTTTCTCCGCGCCGTTAAGGTGATACGTTCCCACTGCGTGTTGTGAGGCCAATTCCCAGATCGCTCGCGCAGGAACCGAGGCATGCATAGGACAACGAAATTCGTCCGTAAAAAGCTTCAGCGATTTACCCCGGCGCCAGGCATTCCGTATTTCTTCGTTAAATCCGCGGTCACCGCATGCTGAAATCCCGCCGGTCAATGATATGCGCAAGATGAGGTGGCGTGGGTGCTGGCGTACGACAACTTCCGCTTCAAGTTTTGTCTGGCCATAAACCATCAATGGGTTCGGCGCATCATCCTCGCGATAATCGCCTTTTTCACCATCAAAGATCAGATCGGTCGAAAAGAAATAGAACATCCCATCGGCGCACAAATCGGCGAGATGACGGGTGACATCAACATTTGCCTTTCGCGCCAATTCCGGATTCGCCTCGCAGGCTGGGCTGCGGCTGAGCGCCGCGCAATGGATAATCACCGCGGGTTTGTCGCGACGAAAGGCAGCTTGCATTTCGCTGAAATTCAGGAGATCGAAATCCTGCCGCGTCAACCCACGAACGGTCCAGGGCAGATTCATCTCTTTAGCGGTGCGCACGATTTCAGCGCCGATCAATCCACCCGCGCCGGTAACCCATGCGATGGGTTTGTCTGTTCTCTGGTTCATTAGGCGCGAAGCAACAACGAATCAATCCCGGGCCACAGCTTTCCTGTTCGACGGCTCAGGAAGGATGGCGCTGAGTGGCAATGGTTTCCCAAATTGCGGAATGCCGTTCTTATCCCACGTGAATTTCTGCGTGCGAGTGGTTCGACCGGCGTAGGTGTAAGCCGAACTGGTTTTACCGTGATAGATAATCCAGTCCTCCGTTCCATCTGGCGATTGGAAAAAACCGTGATGACCGGGCCCGGAGACTCCCGCTCCATCGTTTCGTTCAAAAACCGGCGTTGGATATTGCACCCAGGATTTCGGATCCATCACATCCGAGTCATC
>JBQCGE010000661.1:0-8248 GCA_051955955.1 Verrucomicrobiota bacterium | reverse complement strand
GATTTAACCATGCAAGCCACAAAAAATCTGATTTCGAAAACATTGGCGCACCACTTGTACCAGGAATTCCGGGTGCGTTATCGATTTAAATATGTGTTGCCGAAAATTCAGGAGGTTACGCTCGAAGGATTGAAATTCGATGTTTCAGATCTTTCGACAAAAATACGGAACCGATTATTAAGCGGGGCGTATGAATGCAATGAAAAGATGATGTGCAAGGATTTCCTGAGCCCTTCAGACGGCGTGTTAGAAATTGGAGGAGCGATTGGTTTTATCGGGTTGTACTGTCAGAATAAACTTGGCATTCGCAACTACACCAGCTTTGAAGCAAACCCAAGGACGTTCGAAATTCTGAAGCGGAATTATGAACTGAACGATGTAACGCCGCGGATTTACAACATGGCATTGGCCCATGCAGACGGGGAAGTGGATTTGGAAGTCGGCAGCGACTTCTGGGAGAATTCGATTTGCTATGAAGGCAGGCGAGAGGAGGGAGTTAAAACCGTAAAAGTCCCGGCTGGAACCATTGAAACCTTGTTTAGCATGACCGATCACCCGGTCAATGTCCTGATCATCGATATTGAAGGAGCGGAGCAGTACATCGACTTTGGCCGTGTTCCAGAACAAGTTAATAAAATAGTTATTGAACTGCACCCTGGTGTTATTGGGCAGGAGACTACATATAACATAGTTGCGCAGTTGGTCTCCCTCGGCTTTAGAGTGGCGCGAGAGGAAAATGATACTTTCATATTCCTGAGGAAGTAGTGGGTGGTATGGCGAACCTGCTGGAAAATACAGTTTCAAATCCTGAAGTCGCGAATGCAGAATTAGTCCAGGCGCATTATCGATTTCAGCATGGGATTTTCATAACTGAAAGGGAGGAGCAAGGTCAGAGCATTTCGATCCACTCGAAACTTTCGCCCAGCCCCATGTGGAATCATACGGCCATCCTGGACGAAAATCCGGAAGCCCTTGAACAGACTGTTGAAGCAGCACGCTCGTGGCATTGGGAGCGCAATCGGAAGCCAATCATTTACCTGAATCATTCGAGTTCCGAGGGATTGCATTTGGCGCAGATTGGATTGGAGAGATTTGACCAGGAAGCCTGGATGATTTTTCGAGGGGAGCTTTCAGACGCTCCACGAACCGCAGAAGTTGCGAAATCAAGCCAGGAGTTGAACGAATTTGTTGAAGTATTCAACCGATCATTTTCAGTCCAGGGGAATACGTATGATTCGGCTTTGCTGGAACAAGGTGCTCCATACAGCCAGGAACATTTTGTTTTGAGGGTTGGAGGGCGCGTGGTTTCCGTAGCGACACTGATCCGTGATGATCAATTCGCATGCATTTATAATGTCGGGACACCGCCGCAGGAGCGAAAACATGGGTATGCGGAACGATTGATGCGCGATGTGATTGCGCATGCCCAGCGCTTTGGAAGCGGCACAATTTTCCTGCAAGTGGAACATTGCAGTCCGGCCGAACGATTATACACAAAACTCGGGTTTCAGACGCTCTTTAAACGTCTTGGTTACCGTTTGTCAGAGGCCGCCCCGAGGCAGGTCAAGCGAACACGGCTCAGCAATGTTTTCGGATATCGCACCGAAGGGCAAAAACCGGGAGTGGGCCTCGAACGCAGACCTTTTGAACTGAGCACAATTAAAAAGCTAAACTCTCTCGCGGATCGGAAACAAATCGAACCTCGCTGGTTTTATTTTGGAACATGGACTTACTTGCTCAGTCGTTATCTTGGCGAAGAATCGGTGAGCACTTCGGTGCAATGGGACCAGAAGCAGGAAGCATCAGTCCTCAGGGTGGATATTGATCGGAGCAAACCGGTGCTGGAGTGGGTTCGTGAACTTCATAGCGGAGTCATAACCGCAAATAACGATGTTGAAGAGACGTCAATTATAACCGTTGATAAACCCTCTCTAAAAACACTTTCACCGATTCAGCTTAATATTGTTTCAGAGCCTCTTCCGAGTCTGGAAATATCCTATCGCACGGACTTTTTTTCAAAAGACCTTGCCAGGCGAATGGCCGGACATTTTGCGACTGCGCTGGAATCCATGGTCGATGGTGCTCAAACCCTGGGTGATATTGAAATCCTGTCGGCACGGGAGAAAAATCAGCTATTGGTAGAGTGGAACCAGAATTCCGCGGTGACGTCGACCTTGCTTGTACCAGAACTATTTGAAAAGCAGGTCGAACGAACGCCTGACGCCACAGCTTTAATGTTGGCCGAGGCGCGGAACTCGACAGCAAAAGCACAACTTACGTACCGGCAGCTCAACCGGCGAGCCAATAAGCTGGCGCATCATTTAATTCGTTTGGGAGCGGGACGGGAAAAAGCAGTGGGTGTGTTGTTGGATCGATCCCTGGAAATGATCGTTTCCCTTCTAGCGATTTTTAAAGCCGGAGCGGTTTGCGTGCCGCTTGATCCTGCTTATCCAACGGAACGGCTTCAATTTATCCTGGAAGATACAGGCGCACCACTTCTGATCAGCACTAGTTCTTCGATTGGGCAACTCGCTACAGCGACTCAGCTTATTTTGCTCGATGACGAACGGGAGCGTCTATCCAAAGAGAATGATAAGAATCCAGGGGCTAAGATTAATCCAGAAGATGCAGCATATATCATTTATACCTCCGGATCCACAGGACAGCCGAAAGGGGTGGTTATTCCACACCATGCCATCGCTGGGCATTCCATTGATTGCCAGAAGACCTATGGCCTGAGCTCAAAGGACAAGGTGCTGCAATTTTCGTCGTTTCATTTCGATGCAGCATTCGAACAAATCATCCCGGCGCTGATCAGCGGCGCAACGCTTGTTATTCGGGACGCCGAAATTTGGAACACTCGTGAGTTTGCCGCCAAACTCCAGGAATTTGAGCTTACCGTGACGGACATCCCAACCGCATACTGGCATGAGCTTTGCGACCAATGGTCGGCAGAACCTGGCGCGATTCCGCCGAATAGCGTGCGGATGATGATTGTGGGTGGCGAGGCATTATCACCTGAAAAATTAAAACTTTGGCATCAAACGCCGTTGAATCGAGTCCGACTGATTAACGCTTATGGCCCGACCGAAACGACGATCACGGCTGCTTCATTTGAAATAACCGAATCATTTTCAAGGGAGACTCATTACCATATTTTCCCAATTGGCAGACCCAGGGGTGATCGCTCTGCGTATGTCCTGGATAAAAATGGAAACCCCGTCCCGGTTGGAGTTCCTGGGGAATTGCACATTGGTGGAACGATGCTGGCTCGTGGATATCATAATCGTCCGGATTTAACGGCGGCTAAGTTCATTCCCAATCCCTTCAACGATGATCCAAATGCCCGGATTTATAAAACGGGGGACCTCGTTCGTTTCCTGGAAGATGGAAACCTGGAGTTCCTGGGGAGGATAGATGACCAGGTAAAAATTCGAGGCTATCGAATCGAACTCGGGGAGATCGAAGCTGTTTTGCTGAAGCATCCCTGCGTGCGCGAAGCATTGGTGATCGCGGGTGACGATAAATCTGGAAATAAGCGTCTGAAGGCGTACTTCACTCACCAGAAACCGTGCACGATTGAATCCGTTCGTCATCATTTAAAAGTTCATTTGCCCGATTACATGGTGCCGAGCCATATTATGGGACTCGAGAAATGGCCTTTGTTCCCCAACGGGAAAATCAATCGCCAAGCCTTGCCCGAGGCGGAGGAGGCGCAGGGAAATCCGGGGGACATTAAGGGACCAAGCGATTCGCTGGAATTACAACTTCAGCTCATATTCGAGCGAGTTCTAAAGAAAGTCCCGGTAGGTGTTGATATCAGTTTTTTCGAGCTGGGCGGCGATTCATTGCAGGCTTTAGAACTTCTCGTCGAAATAGAACGGGCCACAGGCAAAAATTTGCCCCTTGGCACTCTGTACCAATCTTCCACCGTCGAAGCTATTGCGCGTGAAATCCGGGAGCGTGCAGGAACGGAGCAATGGTCCAGCCTGGTGCCACTGCAAAGGACTGGAAAAAGGCCTCCACTCTATTTCCTACACACGACGCCGGGTGACATTCTCGGGTATGGCAACCTGGTATTTCACTTGCCGCAAGATCAACCGTGCCATGGGTTTCAGGCGCTCGGCTTAAAGGATTCCAGCCTTTCGCATGAAAGCATCGATGAGATGGCGCGATATTATGTAACGCTTTTAAAGGAGTTTCAGCCCAAAGGTCCATATTTCCTGGGAGGCTGGTGCTACGGAGGGATATTGGCACTTGAGATGGCGCGTTTACTCAAGGGCGATGGCGAGGAAATTGGATTGCTGGCGTTGCTCGAAACGCCCGCGATGCCCCCGGCGCTTTCGAATTGGCGTTACTACGCGCATCGTCTGAATTGTTTCCTGAAAATGGGCCCGGCAAACTGGGTTTCCTACTCACGAGAAAAAGCTCGGTATGCCCGCGAATCGAAAATGGCAAACCGAATGCGGTTCCGGCAATCCGAAAGCCTGGTCGACGCAGATTTAACGGTTGTGGCGCCGCACTTGGCCCGCCTGGAACATTTATATAATACGAATTTAAAGGCGTTGGACCAGTATCGGTCCACTTATTACGACGGAAAGATCACGCTATTCAATGCCTCCGAAAAAGATCCCGCCGTTATTCCTGATCCTTATTACGGTTGGATTGGACTGGCGCGGGAAATCGAGATTTATGAAGTGGATGGCAATCATGACACCATGTTGACGGAGCCAAACGTTCGATCCCTGGCCGAAAAGCTCGACCAATGCCTTTTAACAGCACAGCAATCCAAGCCCAAATGACAACCGAAGAATTAAAACAACACATATATAGGAATTCCGTTTCGAACTACATATTTTTAGTCGTTCGGCTCGGGTTGGGGGTCGTGTTGTTTCGATCCATGTTTCAATCTCTCACTCCGGAGGAAATGGGCTTCTGGGGTTTGCTATGGAGCATCCTTGGTTACGGCATCCTTCTTGATTTTGGATTTGGTTTTACGGCCCAAAAACGTGTGGCGGAACTTTCCGCACATCAAAAGTGGGACGAATTGAGCCGGGTTCTGAGCACGATATTCTTCTCCTATGTGGCTATCGCGATGATTTTGATCGCTTTCGGTCTATTTGCTTCGCCATGGCTGGTTCAACTGTTCAAAATCAATGATAGCAACGTCCACGAATTCACGCAGGCGATGATGATCTTTTTCTGTGGAATGGGAGTGGCGTTTCCGATGGGAATTTTTCCGGAAATGCTCAAAGGACAACAGCGGATCAGCCTTGCGAATTATACTTTGCTGGGTGGTTTTTTGGTGAGCTTTGTCCTTGTGCTCTTGTGCCTCAAGTATCACTGGGGATTGAATTACCTCCTGATAATAACCTTAGGGTGCAGCATGTGTTCGGAGTTTTTGTGTGGTGTTTTTGCCCTTCGCAAAATGCCAGGAGTGCGCATTCGGCCTGAATTTTTCTCGCGCGAGATGGTTCGCGATACAATGAGATTTTCGATTTTCGCATATATTACAACATTAACCACGGTGATCCTGACCCGAACGGACCAGGTGATTATTGGAACCATGTTGGCGGTCTCCGCAGTGGGGGCGATCTATTTAGCTGCTTCGCGCGTCAGCGATATGTTTACCAATTTTGCTCTGCAGATACCGGACACTCTCTCTCCAGCTGCGGCCCATCTTCATGCGAGCGGAGATAAAGCGTTCCTGCGAAGCCTACTGATTAATGGAACACGGTTCAGCGTCATGTTTGCGACCCCGATGTATTTGATTTGCGCTTTTTATATGAAGGAGTTTCTTTGGCTGCTGACAGGCAAATCCGTTCCTGCGCCAGAGACGGTTTATACAGGTCAAGTTCTGTTGTTTTGGGGATACACTACGATTTTAACCCAAAGCGTGACGAAACGCATTTTCATGATGACGGGTCATGAACGCCGATTGATGTGGTTGGGCGTTGGTGAAGCTGTCATGAACCTGGTGCTGAGCGTGGGATTGATATGGTACTATAAAAACGTTGTGTGCGTCGCGATCGGTTCACTTGCGGCAACGTTTCTATTCGGTTGGTTTTATATATGGCCCTGGGCAGCCAGGGAATCCAACCTTAGTCCATGGCGACTGGCGAGGTTGGTTTTGGTGCCGTCCTGGGTGGCTTGCAGTCCGATTGTGGTTTTAATATTAATCGAGCGCTTTTATACGGCGCCTGAGTTTCGCAACAGCATTCCGGCGCTCGCGCTCGAAGCATTCACCATATTTCTCCTGGCCTGTTTGTCGATGTGGCGCGTGGCATTGAGATCGGATGAGCGGGAAAAGGTTTCCGGTTTTTTGGGAAAGTTTTTAAGTAAAATATCAATCAAGAACTCGGTAGCATGAGCGATCCCCTCGTCAGCATAATAATGAGGTCGTACAACGAGGCCTGGGCTTTGAAAGATACTCTGCAGGCCTTAAAAGATCAGGATTACAGGAATTGGGAATTGATCGTGATTGATTCCGGGTCCACCGATGGTTCACAAGACCTGATCAAACAGGCACAGCCCGCACATTTCCATCAAATCAAGCCCTCCGAATACAACCCAAGCAGGGTGATGAATTACGGAATGAAGGTGGCCCGCTCGGAGTACGGCATATTTTTAAACGCAGACGCGACGCCTCAAAATTCGGAATGGCTTAGGGCGTTAGTGACCCCCTTGCATAATCCATCAGTTGCGGCGGTTTTTGGGAGGCAGATACCACGTCCCGATTGCCAGGCGGTGTTTGCCTGCGATTACGAGCGTTGCTTTGGACCCAAACGCGAATCGGTGAAATGGGAGCACTTTTTCAGCATGGTCAGCAGTGGCATACGAAAGGATATCTGGTCGATACGAGGATTCCTCGAGAAATTGCAATATGCGGAGGACGATGAATATACCCGCTGGGCAAAAGCGCAGGGATATAAAGTTATATACTGTCCGCGCTCTATTGTGATGCATTCGCATAACTACACGTCGGCACAGGCATATAAAAGAAGTTTCGGAGATGCGCGTGCACTGGCTGCATCATGGCAGGGCTCGCCTGATGAATTTAATTGGTTTAAAACCGTATTGCTGGGCTGGATCAGTGATTACCGACATGATGTAAAATATTGCCTTAGCAAGCAGCGATGGACTGAACTCTCTCACGCTGCATTCATTCGGTGGCACCAAAGACGCGGGAAACTGGATGGATTTCGTAATGGCTGGGTGGCTTACCGCCAAACACAAAATGAAAATACTCGTACTCACCAATCTTTATCCGCCTCATTATCTCGGGGGATATGAGCTGATTTGTTACATGGTGGTGAACGAGTTAAGGGCTCGTGGCCACCAGGTTCAAATCCTCACTTCCAATCACCGCGTGGAAGGTCGGACGACATCCGAACCAGAGCTTATGATTGAGCGAAAGCTGGAGATCCACGGCTTTTATGGGCATCCCTGGCGAAATATTTACAAGCTTGGCAAACTGGAATCGTATAATAACAAAGTTTTAACATCCACGATTGAGGCATTCAAACCAGACCTGGTGTATGTCTGGAACATGGGCGGACTTGGCAAATCCTTAGTCTTCACTCTTCATAAGTTTGGACTACCGACAGTATTCTATTTGTCCGACCATTGGATTGCACGAGGGTTCAGCAGCGATGTGTGGGTTCAATGGTGGAACCGGACAGAGGTTAAAATTTGGCATCGAGCTGTTCGGGCCCTGGCTGAAATTGTTGGCATTCGGCGAAAGTTACAAAGCCAAGCACCGACTAATCCGGAATCTGATGTTCGATTTCAGCGGCTTTATTTTTGCAGCAAAGCCCTTCGCAAGCTGACTGCGTCGGCAGGGTTCGAGGTAATGCATGGAGCAGTGATTTACGCGCCGGTCGATATACAACGCTTTTTTGGGGATCCAAAACCAGAATCCGCGGCGTTAAAAAGGTTTTTATGGGTGGGGCGCCTTTCGCCGGACAAAGGGATTTTAACTGCACTGAAGGCAATGCAACTGGTTCAGCCGAAATTTGACGGCGAACTCCACGTTTACGGCGGTGGCGATCCAAAATACGTGCAGGAACTGAAAGCATTTGTTAACGCGCACAAGTTACGAGTGGAATTTCGGTCTGCGAACATGGATGCGATGCCAGCAATCTACCGCGAGTATGATGCGCTCCTCTTTACTTCTGAATGGGCTGAGCCTTTTGCGCTAACCCCGCTTGAAGCAATGGCGAGCGGCCTGCCAGTAATCGCGACGCTG